>JAFEFQ010000257.1 GCA_018240505.1 Pseudomonadota bacterium | reverse complement strand
GCGTTCGGCATCGCGCGTGCCGACGGCACGGCCGTATACGGCGTCAGCAGCGAGATGGACGGCGTGGCGCCGCAGCGCATCGACGCGCACACCTGGGCCGCCGAGATCGTGTTCGAGGATCTGTCCCTGCTGCCGGGCGCGTACACGGTCAAGGCGCACCCGATGGATACCGAAGGCGTGCGCCTGTTCGACACGATCGAGCGCGGCATCGTCGTGCGCGGCAGCACGCGCGAGTTCGGCCTCGTGCGCCTGCACCACCGCTGGGGTTCGCCCACGGCGCCGGCCGCGGCGCAAAATGCCGGCGATCCCGCCGCCTGAGTATTCGCCATGACGACTGCATCCTCCGCTCCGGCCCTGGAGTTCACCGGCGAGCGCTTCACCCCCGAGTGCGTGCGCGAGATCTGGTACGAGCACTGGGCGCGCTACGCGTTCGCCGCCGGCTTCGCGCGCGGCAAGCGCGTGCTCGACGCCGCCTGCGGCGAGGGTTTCGGCAGCGCGCTGCTCGCGCGCACGGCCGCGCAGGTGACCGGTCTGGACGTGTCCGCGCAGGCGGTCGCGCACGCGCAGTCGCGCTATGGCGGCGTCGCCAACCTGCGCTACGTGCAGGGCGATTGCACGCGGCTCGACCTGCCCGCGGCGAGCGTCGATCTCGTCGTCTCGATCGAAACGCTGGAGCATGTCGCGGCGCAGGAGGAAATGGTCGCCGGCTTCGCCCGCGTGCTGGGCGAGGACGGCGTGTTCATCGTTTCCTCGCCGGACAAGCGCACGTACTCCGACGCCACCGGTTTCCGCAACGAGTATCACGTGCGCGAGCTGTACCGCGAAGAGCTTCTGGCGCTGCTCGGGACGCATTTTCCCGAAGTGCGCCTGTACGGGCAGAAGCTGTTGTTCCAGTCCGCGATCTGGGCGCTCGACGAAGACGGATCGCGGGCTTCCGCAATCGCCGCCACCACGGCCGAGGCGGCCGCCGACGGCTCGACTTTGCTAAAATCCGGCCTGCAATACGACCCGTTGTATTTCATCGCGGTGTGCTCGCGCCGGCCGCTGGGCGAGTTGCCGCGGCTGGCGCTGTTCGGCGACCGCGCCGAATCGGTGTACGCGCACTACAACCACGAGGTGCGCAAGAACATCGCCGCGGGCGGGCGCATCGCCGAGCTCGAGGCGCAGGTCGAAGCCCTGCGCGCCGAGGTCGGGCGCTTGCAGGCGGCGACGAAGTCGTAGCTTTCTGATTCGTTTCGGGATGAGCGCTTCGGAGCAACACTTCGGCACACGGAGGTGCCGCCGCAATGAGCGATGCTTGCTCATTGCGACAAACGTGGCGCGGCTTCGCCGCGACCGTTTGCTTGCGAACCGCGGCAGGTTGCCCGGCTTCGCAAATCATCAACAACAGGCAATCTCTTGAGCTACCAATTCAACTACACGCTGCCGCCGCTCAACGCCGCGGCGCCGAAGGCCGATCCGAACGCGCCGACCTATGCGTCCGAAGACGGCATGGTCGCCTCGCTGTCGAGCCAGGAAGTCATCTTCCAGATCCGGCGCACGGGCGAGCCGCACGTGATGACCTTCCAGGTCCTGCAGGCGATGGACCAGTGCCGCGAATTCCGCACGCTGGACGAGCACGTCGCCCGCATCCAGTCGACCCAGCCCGCGCTCGCGAGCAAGCGCGACGACGTGAGACGCGTGCTCGAAAGCCTCGTGCAGCGCCAGCTGCTGATTTCCGACAGCAGCTTCGTCGAGCGCCTCAGCGCTTCGTCGGCGATCGCGCAGGCGCCGATGCGCGCGGTGTTCATCCGCGCTTGCGACCGGCCGCAGCAACTCGCCCACCTGCTGACCTCGCTTGCCGAATACGAGCGCCGCTTCCGCGCCGGCCGTCGCTACGTGCTGCTCGACGACTCGGTGCTGCAGGCGAGCATCAACGAGCAGCGCGATCTGATGCGCGAATTCGCGCGCACGACCGGCTGCAAGGTGCACTACATCGGCCACGCCGAGCGCAGCAAGATCGTCGACAAGCTCGCGCGCGAGTTTCCGCAGGCCAAGGCGACGATCCAGAATCTGTTCGTGCGCGACAAGGGCGCCGGCACGCAGCGCTTCGGTGGCGGCCGCGGCTGGAACATGGCCTTGCTGCTCTCGGCCGGCTCACGCTTCGCGTTGCTCGACGACGACCTGCGCCTGAACCTCAAGCGGCCGCCGTTCGCACGGCCCGGCCTCGACCCGAACCCGTCGCCGCCGATGGAGGCCGCGTTCCTGGCCAACATGGAGGAAGCGCTCGGTTACGGCGAGGACGTCGACCAGGATCCGTTCGCGTTGCATCTCGATGCCTGCGGGCAGATGCTCGGCGCGCTGACGCGCAGCGCGTATCCGCTGTCGCGCCAGGCGCTGCGCGGGATGAACCTGTCGCGGCTGGAAATCCTGTCCGCGCCGTCGCGCGTCGTCGCCACCCAGATCGGCACCTACGGCAGCGCGCGCACCGAGAACGGCCTGTGGCTGTATCGGCTCGAGGGCCGCAGCCGCGAGGAGTTGTGGCGCGAGCGCGCCAGCTACCTGCGCAATGCTGAGGCACAGCACATCTGGTTCGGCGTGGCCCAGGCGCAGCCGAAGGAAATCACCGGGTTCACGCCGTTCACGTTCGACAACAGCCTGTTGTTGCCGTGCACGAATCCGGTCGGCCGCGGCGAGGACAGCCTGTGGAGCGCGCTGACCCGTTACGCCCATCCCGACGCGGTCGTGCTCGAACTGCCCGAAGCGATCGCGCATGTGCAGGAAGGCCCGCGCAACCGCTCCGAGATCACCCGCCGCGCGTTCGCGCCGCGCGTCAACCTGTTCCTGCGCGACTACGTCCAGCGCCAGCTCGGCCTGTACAAGGCGGCCGACCCCGGGCAGCGGCTGTCGCTGTTCGCCGAGGTGCTGCGCGATCTGGCCGGCGCGACCGAGACCGAGCGCGTGTCGAACCTGCGCGAATACTTGAGCTACGCGCGCGCCGACCTGATCGATCGCCTGCAGCACCAGATCGAGGCGGCGACCGAAGCGCCGGTGTACTGGCAGGCCGATGCGCGCGCGATCGTGGAAAGCAACGCCAAGGCGCTGCTCGCCAAGGCGCCGCCGCGCCTGGGCGACTGGCCCGAGGACATCGACGACGCCGGCTGCGCGAAGGCTCTCGTCGGTGAGCTGGACAGCATGGCCGATGCGCTCGAGCATTGGCCGGCGCTGTGGCGCCACGCCGCCGAGCAGGGCGAGAAGCTGCTCGGCGCGCTGTAGCCGTCGCGCACGTGAGCGATTCCCGAGAGCCATCGCCTGCCGCGCACGGCCTCACCAGCGTCGTCATCGTCACCGCGGACAGCGGCGTCGGGGTCGGCGACAGCGTCGTGCGCGTATTGCGCAGCACGGCGCCGGTCGAGATCGTCGTCGTCGACAACGCCTCGCGTGACGGCAGCATCGAGCAACTCGCCGCGCGCTTCGCCCAGGATGCGTCCCTGCGCATCCTGCGCAACGCGGAAAACCTCGGCTTCGGCACGGCCTGCAATCGCGGCGCCGCGATGGCGCGCGGCGATGCCGTGCTGCTGCTCAACCCGGACTGCCTCATCGAAGGCGACACGATCGCGCGCTTGCGCGCGGCGCTCGACGCCGATCGGCGCCTTGGCCTGCTCGGCGTGCTGCAAGCCGGCGCGGATGGGCGCATCGACCCCGCTTCGCGCCGGCGTGACCCGCTGCTGCGGCGCGCGTTGATGAGCGCGTCGGGACTCGCACGCTTCGCCGCGCGCTGGCCGACGCTCGCCGGCGTGGACATGCCGGCGAACGAAAACGCCGCGACGCTCGAACCGGTCGATGCGGTGTCGGGCGCGTTGATGCTGCTACCTCGCGTGGTGTTCGACCAGATCGGCGGATTCGACGAAGGCTACTTCCTGCATTGCGAAGACCTCGATCTTTGCCGGCGCGTGCGCGACGCGGGCTGGCTGGTCGCCTGCGCGAACGCCGTGCGCGTCGTTCACGGCAAGGGCGGGTCGAGCCGGCATCGCCCCGTGTTCGTCGCCTGGCACAAGCGCCGCGGCATGTGGCGCTGGTTCACCAAATTCGATCCCGCCGCGCGCAGGCCGCTATTGCGCGTTTTTGTCCGCTGCGGAATCTGGGCCGCGTTCGCGGCGAGCGTGCCGCTACTGCTTCTGCGCCGCCGCCGCGGTGCGCGTGCGCCGTAGCAGATCGAGGTTCGAGCGAATCCCGGCGTGATCGGGCAGTAGGCGCAGGGCCTCGGTCAACAATGCTTCGGCGCGATCGAAATGGCCGCTGCGCAGGTTCGCCATGCCGGCGAGATTGAGCGCATTGATGTCGCCGGGGCGTGCAACGAGCGCGCGTTCGAGATAGTCCAGCGCTTTTTCCGCGTCCTTTTCGCGCAGGTACTGCTGGCCGACGTAGATCAACGTTTCCGGCTGAGCCAGCAGCGGGGCGAAGAAGCCGGCCCATTTGCGATGCAGCCTCGCGTGGAACAGCTCGTGCTGGGCATTGTCCGCATTGCCGCCGTGGCCGGCGCCCGAGTCGCCGATGAAGGCGTTCCAGACGCAGGTGGTCGCGTCGACGAACTGGAATTCGCAGCGCGTCGCACAGTTGATGAAAAAGTCGTGGTCCTCGTAGACCGGGAAGTCGGGATCGAAGCGCGCGCCTTCCTCGACCAGGCTGCGCTGGAACAGGGTCGCGGCCGGATGCGAGCGGTTCTGGTAGTACAACTGCACGGGATAGCTCGCGAATCCGACGCTGCCGACCGGCTTGCCGTCCTGGTCGTGCACGCGCGCACGCGAGTAGACGACGCGCACCGCCGGCGCGCGCGGCGCGGCCATCAGCGTCGCGACGTGCGCCGGCAACAGCTCGTCGTCGTCGTCGAGGAAGTTCAGCCATTCCCCGCGCGCGGCATCGAGGCAGGCATTGGCGGCGTCGGGGCGCGGCAGGGTGCGGTCGGGTTGCGGATGGACCAGGCGCAGCGGGCGGCCGTTCCAGGTTTCCGGCAGTGCGCGATGGCGGCTGCCGCAGGCCGCGACGACGATGATTTCGAGATTCGGCCAGGTCTGCGCCGCCGCGGAATCGAGCGCGCGGTCCAGGGTCGGCCGATCCATGCTGCGGATCAGGATCGAGACCAGCGGGGGATCGTTGTGCGGCGCCGGTGTCGCCTCGCGGCTGCTTCCAGTCGAACGCTGTTGTGCCGCGATGGCGGCAAGGCCCCGCGTTGCCGCCGTATCGCCAGGGCGCAGGTGCAGAACCTGATCGAAGCAGGCGCGGGCGCTCGCCCGGTCGCCGCCTTGCAGGTATTGCTGCGCGGCGAACAGCACGGCGTCGGCATCGCTGAGCCAGTGTTGCAACGGCCCGGCCCATTTGCGCCGGATCTGTTGCACGCTGCGCGTGCGCCGCGCCGCGTCTTCGTTCGCGCCGAAGCCACAGCCCGAGTCGCCGGCCTGCGCATGCCACACGCAGGTGGCCGCGTCGACAAAGCGGAATGCGCTGCGCGTCGCGCAGTGGATCTGGAAGTCGTGATCCTCGTGCACGGCGAAGGCCGGATCGAAACGCACGCCTTCGTCGACCAGGCTGCGCTGGAACAGCAGCGCGCAGGTCGTCGCCCGGCTGTGGAAATACAACTGCACATGGTTGCCGGCGTGGCTGACATGGCCAAGCGTGCGGCCCTGTGCGTCGACGACGCGCGTGCGCGAGAACACGACGCGCTCGCCCTGTGCGCGCGGCGCGGCAAGCAGCGTCGATAGATGCTGCGGCAGCAGCTCGTCGTCGTCGTCGAGGAAGTTGAGCCAGTCGCCGCGCGCCGATTCGAGCGCGAGATTGGCCGCGTCGGGACGCGGCAGGCGTCGGTCGGGTTGCGGCAAGACCAGGCGCAGCGGCCGGCCCTTCCAGGTTTCCGGCAAGGGGCGATGCGCGCTGCCGCAGGCCGCGACGACGACGAGCTCGAGATTCGGCCAGGTCTGCGCCGCGGCGGAGTCGAGCGCGCGCGTCAGCGTGGGCCGATCCATGCTGCGGATCAGGATCGAGACCAGCGGCGGCGTGGGGGCAGGGCCGTTCATTGCGGAAAGGCCGGCCACGGCGCCCGGCCGCGCGATGTTCACGCTCACGGCCGGGCGTGCAGGTGCCGGTTGATGTCGTCGCGCAGCGCGAGCGCGGCCTTGCGCGCCGCGGCGGCGAAATCCTCGCCGGCGCCGGCGTAGAGGATCGCGCGCGACGAGCTGACGATCAAACCTTCGCCACCGCGCGTCGCGCCGTTGCGGATCACGGCTTCGACGTCGCCGCCCTGCGCGCCGACGCCGGGCACGAGGATCGGCATGTCGCCGACCAGCGCGCGTACCTGCGCGAGCTGTTCGGGCCAGGTCGCGCCGACGACGAGGGCACAGTTGCCGTTCGCGTTCCAGTCGCGCGCGATACTCATCGCGATGTGCTGGTACAGCGGCAGCTCGCCGCCATCCGTGCCGCGCACGGGCAACTCCTGCAGGTCCGCCGCACCGGGATTGGAGGTGTGGCAGAGCAGGATCACGCCCTTGTCGGCGCGATCGAGGAACGGCTGCACCGAGTCGCGGCCGAGATAGGGATTGAGCGTGACCGCGTCGGCGCCGTAGCGCTCGAACGCCTCGCTCGCGTAGTGCTGCGCGGTCGAGCCGATGTCGCCGCGCTTGGCGTCGAGGATGACGGGGATGCCGGGATGCGTGGCGTGGATATGCGTGATCAGCCGTTCGAGATCGCCTTCCGCTCGTTGCGCGGCGAAGTGGGCGATCTGCGGCTTGAACGCGCAGACGAGGTCGGCCGTCGCGTCGACGATGTCGCGGCAGAACGCGAAGATCGCATCGGGCGCGCCGCGCAAATGCGCGGGAAACCGCGCGGGCTCGGGATCGAGCCCCACGCACACGAGCGAATCGTTGCGTAGCCGGGCCTGCTTCAAGGTTTGTACGAAGCTCATCGGCGTATTCTCTTTCCGCTCACCGCTCACCGCTCACCGCTCACCGCTCGGCCTACGCAAGCTTGCGGTACTTGATCCGGTGCGGCTTCGCCGCTTCCTCGCCGAGGCGGCGCTTCTTGTCTTCCTCGTATTCCTTGTAATTGCCGGCGAAGAACTCGACATGCGAGTCGCCCTCGAACGCGAGGATGTGCGTGGCGATGCGATCGAGGAACCAGCGGTCGTGCGAGATCACGAAGGCGTTGCCGGGGAATTCCAGCAGCGCATCTTCGAGCGCGCGCAGCGTCTCGATGTCGAGGTCGTTGGACGGTTCGTCGAGCAGCAGCACGTTGCCGCCCTGCAACAGCGTTTTCGCCAGATGCAAACGGCCGCGCTCACCGCCCGACAGCGAGCCTACGATCTTCTGCTGATCGGGGCCCTTGAAGTTGAAGCGGCCGATGTAGGCGCGCGACTGGATCTCGATGCCGTTGATGTTGAGGATGTCCGAGCCGCCCGAGACTTCCTGGAAGACGTTGTGCTTGCCGTCCAGCTTGTCGCGGCTCTGGTCGACGTAGGCGATCTTCACCGTCTGGCCTTCGATGATTTCGCCCTGGTCGGGTTTCTCCTGGCCGGTGATCATCTTGAACAGCGTCGATTTGCCGGCGCCGTTCGGGCCGATGATGCCGACGATCGCGCCCGGAGGCACCTTGAAACTCAGGTCGTCGATCAGCAGGCGGTCGCCGAACGATTTGGACACGCCCCTGAACTCGATCACGTTGTCGCCGAGGCGCTCGCCCGGCGGGATGAAGATCTCGTTGGTTTCGTTGCGCTTCTGGTAATCGACCGACTGCAGCTCGTCGATGCGCGCGAGGCGCGCCTTGCCCTTCGAGCGACCGCCCTTGGCGTTCTGCCGCGCCCATTCCAGTTCCTTCTGGATCGCCTTCTGCCGCGCCTTCTCACTCGAGGCCTCCTGTTTCAGGCGCTCGTCCTTCTGCTCCAGCCACGAGGTGTAGTTGCCCTTCCACGGAATGCCGCGACCGCGGTCGAGTTCGAGGATCCACTCGGCGGCGTTGTCGAGGAAGTAGCGATCGTGAGTGACCGCGACGACCGTGCCCGGGAATTTCTGCAGGAACTGCTCGAGCCACTCGACCGATTCCGCGTCGAGGTGGTTGGTCGGCTCGTCGAGCAGCAGCATGTCGGGCTTGGACAGCAGCAGGCGGCACAGCGCGACGCGGCGCTTCTCGCCGCCCGAGAGATTCTTGATCTGCGCGTCCCACGGCGGCAGGCGCAACGCGTCGGCGGCGACTTCTAGCGTGCGCTCGAGCGTGTGGCCGTCGCCCGCGGCGAGGATCGCCTCGAGGCGCTGCTGTTCGGCGGCGAGCTTGTCGAAGTCCGCGCCTTCCTCGGCATAGGCGGCGTAGACCTCGTCGAGGCGCTTCTGTGCATCGGTGATCTCGCTGACGCCTTCCTCGACCGACTCGCGCACGGTCTTTTCCGGATCGAGCTGCGGTTCCTGCGCCAGATAGCCGATCTTGATGCCCGGCTGCGGCCGCGCCTCGCCGTTGTACTCGGTGTCGACGCCGGCCATGATGCGCAGCACGGTCGACTTGCCGGCGCCGTTGAGTCCGAGCAGGCCGATCTTGGCGCCGGGGAAGAACGAAAGCGAAATGTCCTTGATGATCTCGCGCTTCGGCGGCACGACCTTGGACACACCGATCATGGTGTAGATATATTGCATGGGAGTCTTTTCGGGGATGGTGGAGCGGTGAGCCGCGTATTATCCCAAAACGCGGGCGGCGCCGCACGTCCGGCCGTGGCAGGCCTCCGTGTGGTGCGGTGGGGATGCCTGCGGGGGCTGCGGATCCTAGGCCGACGGCGCGACGGGCGGTTCCACGCTACGCAGAAACGCGGCCAGCGCGTGCACCGCATCGGCGTCGCGATAGAGCCGGGTCTTGGCGGCATCGATCCGCTTCGTCAGCGCGTCGCGCCAGGGGGCGTCCTGCGCAAGCCGCGTCGCGATGCGGACGTAGTCGTCCGTGTCGACGGCGATCAGCTCGTCGATGCCGAGCAGCCTCAGCATGCCGTAGCTCTGCCTGCCGCGCATCAGCGCGCCGGGCAGGGTAACGATCGGCAGGTCGCGCCACAGCGAGTCGAGGCTGGTGATGCCGCCGGAAAAGTCGAGCGAATCCAGGCATGCGTCCGCCTGGTCGAGAAGGCGTTGATACTCGGCCACCGGGAGCCTGGCATGGACGCGGCAGCGCGAGTCGAAATCGACGCCGTGCCGCGAGAATTCGGTACGCAGGCGATCGGCGAGCGCGGCGGCCGTAATCGCGGTCTTGGCGTTGCAGAGAACGTCGAGCCGGGCGTGCGGACTGGCCTGGAGGATGCGGGCGAACAGCGCGTCGTGGGCGGGATGCAATTTGTCCGCATTTTGCACGCACAGGAAACGGAATGTTTCCCCGGGACCGGTGCGCCGGGCCGGTTGCGTGGTCGTGGCCGGCGGATCGAGATAACAGCCGAGGCGCGGGAGCCTGACCAGGCGCTCGGAATAATGCCCGGCAGCATCTTCCGGTTCACAGGCATCCGCGCTCAGGAAATAGTCGATCGTGTCGAGGCCGCTGGTCACCGGATGCCCCCATGCCGCGACCTGCACCGGAGCGTGGCGCAGCGCGGCCACCGCTTGCGTGACGCGATCCATGCCGATGTCGGGAAACAGGACGATGTCGGGCGCGTATGCGCGCAGCGCGGCGATCCAGGTTGCGATGGAGCGCTGGCCGCCCTCGAAGCGGGTAGCACGCGCACGCCAGTTCGCCGTGCTCGCGTCCTCCACCGTGCCGGGATAGAAAGCCGCGAGTTCAATGTCGTCCGCGGGCAGGGCGAGCAGCGTCGATGACCAGACGCGGCTGACCGAATGGGCGTTGAGTGAGGCGGAAAATACGGCCAGCTTGCGTCGCCGGTTGCCGATCGGTCGTACGCGCACGTCGGGCAGCGCCGGATAGGCCGCACGCGCGAGTTTGCGCAGCACGCCCGCATTGCGCCGTTGTTCGGCCGTGAGCGCAAGGCCGAGATAGGCGAGGTAGAAATTCGTGGCGCAGACCAGCGTGTCTGCGGCTTGCGCGCCGAACTTCGGATCGCTCCAGTCGAGCGCCTCGAACCAGCCGATGCCGCGTCGCCAGCGCTCGAGGTACTGGTCGCGTGCCGCTTGGTCGGGGGCGACGATCGCCGCGGGCATCTGCAACGACTGCCAGCGCGCGATCAGATTGTCGGGCGCCAGTCCGAGCACGCGCTTCAGGTTCGCATGCGCCTTGCCGTATTCGTCGATGCCGAACTGGGCGGTGGCCAGTTGCAGACGCATGTCGACGGCATCGGGGGACAGCGCGAGCACGCGCTCGAGCACGGGGATCTGCTCGGCCTCGCTCGCGCCGCCGCGTTGCATCGCGGCGGCGAGCAGGGCCAGCGGCTTGAGCTGCCCGGGGGCGAACTCGACGGCGCGTTCCAGTGCTTCGCGCGCGCGCGCGGGATCGTTCGCCTGCAGCAGGCTCAGGCCGAGGTTGATCCAGTTCTTGCCGTCGTGCGGTTGCAGGCGTGCGGCGCCGGCATAGTGACGGGCGGCGGTGGCGAAGTCGCGTGCGTCGTACGCGTGGTTGCCGAGCTGGAACTGGCGTGCGGCTTCGTTCTGGGAATGGGCGGATGTCGACATCGCGTGCGGCCGGGGGCGGGGCGGGAGCCGGGCGCGGCCGTTCCCGCATTTGCCAGCCTCCTGCATGCGCTGCCTGCGACAAGCTCCGAGCGCCCAAGGTATACTAAAAAGTCACGAAAAGGGAGTGCGCAATGTTCTCACGCGAGTTGAAGATCGAAGGTTACGATCCCGAGCTGGCCGGCGCGATCGCGGCGGAAGAACGGCGCCAGGAAGACCACGTCGAGCTGATCGCGTCCGAGAACTACGCGAGTCCGCGCGTGCTCGAGGCACAGGGCTCGGTGCTGACGAACAAGTACGCCGAAGGCTATCCGGGCAAGCGCTACTACGGCGGCTGCGAGTTCGTCGACATCGCCGAGCGGCTCGCGATCGAGCGCGTCAAGCAGCTGTTCGGCGCCGACTACGCCAACGTGCAGCCGCATTCGGGCTCGCAGGCGAACCAGGCCGTGTACTTCGCCCTGCTCAATCCGGGCGACAGGATCCTCGGCATGTCGCTCGCGCATGGCGGGCATCTCACCCACGGCGCCAAGGTCAACGCTTCGGGCAAATTGTTCGACGCGGCCCAGTACGGCGTGAACGAGCACGGCCTGATCGACTACGACGAGGTCGAGAAGCTCGCGCTCGAGCACAAGCCGAAGATGGTCGTCGCCGGATTCAGCGCGTATTCGCAGGTCGTCGACTGGGCGCGCTTCCGCGCGATCGCGGACAAGATCGGCGCCTACCTGTTCGTCGACATGGCCCACGTCGCCGGCCTCGTCGCCGCGGGCGTGTATCCGAATCCGCTGCCGCATGCGCACGTCGTCACTTCGACCACGCACAAGACGCTGCGCGGGCCGCGCGGCGGCATCATCGTTGCGAAGAATGCCGGTGAGGAGATCGAGAAGAAATTGCAGTCCATCGTTTTCCCCGGCATCCAGGGCGGCCCGCTGATGCACGTGATCGCGGCAAAGGCGGTCGCGTTCAAGGAGGCGCTCGAGCCCGGGTTCAAGGCCTACCAGCAGCAGGTCGTGAAGAACGCGCAGGCGATGGCCAAGGCGATCATCGCGCGCGGCTACAAGATCGTCTCCGGCGGCACCGAAAACCACCTGATGCTGGTCGACATGATCGGCAAGGGCGTCACCGGCAAGGACGCGGAGGCCGCGCTCGGCAAGGCGCATATCACGGTCAACAAGAACGCGGTGCCGAACGATCCGCAGAAGCCGTTCGTCACTTCTGGCCTGCGCATCGGCACGCCGGCGGTGACCACGCGCGGCTACAAGGAGCCCGAGTGCGTCGCCCTCGCCAACTGGATCTGCGATGTGCTCGACGCGCCGGGAGACGAGCGCGTGATCGCCGGCGTGCGCGGCAACGTCGAGCAGCAGTGCAAGGCGTTTCCGGTCTATGGTTGAGGCGCGGCGCCAAGTCGCATCGAGTGTAGGGGCGCGATTTATCGCGCCCGGCTCTTTTGCTTCGGATCGGGAGCGGGCGCGATAATCGCGCCCCTACACAATGCACTGCCCGTTCTGCCAGCACCCCGACACGCGCGTGATCGATTCGCGCGTGTCCGACGACGGCGCGACGATCCGGCGCAGGCGCGAGTGCGAACGCTGCGGCGAGCGCTTCAACACGTTCGAGACGGCCGAGATCAAGCTGCCCGGCGTGATCAAGAACGACGGGCGGCGCGAGACGTTCGACGAGCGCAAGTTGCGCACGAGCTTCGACCTGGCGTTGCACAAGCGGCCGGTGGCGCGCGACCTGGTCGATGCCGCGGTGCGCACGGTCATCGACGATTTGCGCAAGAACAGCGAGCGCGAGGTGCCGTCGCGGCACATCGGCGAACTCGTCATGCGTGCGCTGAAGAAGCTCGACCAGGTCGCCTTCGTGCGCTTCGCCTCGATCTATCGCAGTTTCGAGGACGTGCAGGCGTTCCGCGAGGAGATCGAGAAGCTCGAACGCGATCTGCCGGCGATAGAAGGTCTGCAACTGCCGCTGCTCGGCGACGTGGTCGTGCCGATCGAAAAGAACAAGAAGCGCTGATGGCCGTCGTGGGTCCCGCATTCGCGGCCGTCGATCACGCGCACATGGCGCGCGCGCTGCGCCTGGCCGAACGTGGCCTGTACACGACGCAACCCAATCCGCGCGTCGGCTGCGTCATCGCGCGGGGCGAAGAGGTCGTAGGCGAAGGCTGGCACGAGCGTGCGGGCGAGGCGCATGCCGAAGTCCATGCGTTGCGCGATGCCGGCGCGCGGGCGCGCGGGGCGACCGCCTATGTCACCCTCGAGCCCTGCGGCCTGCACGGGCGCACGCCGCCGTGCGCGGACGCGCTGATCGCGGCTGGCGTCGCGCGCGTGGTTGTCGCGGCCGAGGATGCGTTCCAGCGCGAAGGCGGCGCCGTCGGCCGCATGCGTGCAGCCGGCATCGTCGTCGAATCGGGGCTGATGCGCGAAGCCGCGCGCGAACTCAATCGCGGGTTTTTCTCGCGCATCGAGCGCGGCCGGCCGTGGGTTCGCGTCAAGCTGGCGATGAGCCTCGACGGCCGCACCGCGCTGGCCAACGGCGCGTCGAAATGGATCACCGGCGAGGCGGCGCGCGCGGACGTGCAGCGCTGGCGCGCACGCAGCTCGGCGATCCTGACCGGCAGCGGCACCGTGCTCGCCGACGATCCGCGGTTGACCGTGCGCATGGATTCGCCGCACGCCGTGCCGTTGCGCGCCGTGCTCGATCGCGGACTGCGTACGCCGCGTGGAGCACATGTGCTCGACGGCGGCGTACCGACGCTGGTTTTTCATGCTGCCGACGCCAAGCCGACGCACGGCGGCTTCGATGGTGTCGAACTGGCCACGATCGGCCTCCGCGACGGCCATCTCGACTTGGCGCAGGCGCAGCAGGAACTCGGCCGCCGCGGCGTCAATGAGTTGCAGGTCGAAGCCGGGCCGACCTTGTGCGGCGCCCTGCTGCAAAATGGATTCGTGGACGAACTGCTTTTGTATGCCGCGCCGGTCGTGCTCGGCGACACGGCGCGACCCTTGCTTGCCCTGCCCGAATTGGCGGGGGTGATGCAGGCAAGGCGCCTGCGCGTGATCGATCGACGCCAGATCGGCGACGACACGCGGATTCTGTATCGAGGATAGAAAATGTTCAGCGGTATCGTGCAGGCGGTGGGAAAAGTCGTGTCCATGCAGGCGCGCGGCGGCGACGTGCGGCTCGTGGCCGACGCCGACGGTCTCGACAGCGCCGGCGTCGCGCTCGGCGACAGTATCTGCGTGGCGGGCGTGTGCCTGACCGTGGTCGCGATCGACGCGGCGCACCTCGCCTTCGACGTGTCCAACGAAACCTTGTCGCGTACCAGCCTGGGTGCGCTGCAGCCCGGTTCGGGCGTGAATCTGGAAAAAGCGCTGCGCCTGGCCGACCGGCTCGACGGTCACCTGGTCTCCGGGCACGTCGACGGCGTCGGCCGCGTGCTCTCGATCGAACCGGATGCGCGCTCGCAGCGCTGGACGTTCGAGGTGCCGGCGGAGCTGGCGAAGTACATCGCCGGCAAGGGCTCGGTCTGCATCGACGGCACGAGCCTGACCGTGAACGAGGTCGACGGCGCGCGCTTCGGCGTCAACCTGATTCCGCACACGGTCGCGGTGACGACGTTCCGCGACCGGCGCGTCGGCGATGCGGTCAACATCGAGGTCGACCTGATCGCGCGCTATGTCGAGAGATTGCTCAGGGGCTGAGATGCACCGGCTGCGCCATCCCGTCGTCGCCCTGGTCGTGGAACTCGCGATCCTGGCGCTGCCGCTCAACGCGGCCTACCGCTTCGCGATGCAGATTGTGTATCGGCTCGATGCGCTGTGGGGCCTGCTGTTCGCTCTGGTCGCGGCGGTGGTCGCGTGCAATGCGTACAACCTCTACGCGCGCTTGGTCGCGCAGCGCGTCGCCGACGAACTCGCGCCGCGGCGCGCGCGCGGTGTGCTGTACGGAATCGCACTTGGCGCGTTGCTGATCGCCGTCGTCGTGGCGACTTTTCTGCTGACCGGCGTCGCGAAAGTCGGCACGGGCGGCGCGTTCGCGTTGGCCGGCCTGCCGGGCGTCGCGGTGCTCGCGGGCGCATTCGAAGAGCTGGTCGCGCGCGGAGTCGTCCTGCGCAATCTCGAGAACGTGTTCGGCAGCGCCGCGGCGATCGTGTTGTCGGCGGCCTTGTTCGCCGCGCTGCATGTCGGCAACCCGAGCGCGACGCCGCTGTCGCTCGCCGCGCTGGCCATCGAGGGCGGCGCGATGCTCGGCGCGGTCTACGTCGCCACACGCTCGCTGTGGTGGACGGCCGGCATCCATGCCGCGTGGAATTTCACCCAGACCGGCGTGTTCGGCATCGCCGACTCGGGTCATCCGGGGCAGGGCCTGCTGCGTACCGAACTGGCCGGGCCGGAATGGCTGACCGGCGGCGCGTTCGGCATCGAGGCTTCCGTCCTCGGCGTCGCGCTTTGCGCTATCGTGGCGGCAGGATTTCTCGTTCTTGCGGATCGGCGCGGACAGTGGGTCGCGCCGTTCTGGAATCGTATCCCCGATGGGCGTCGTTCCCGCACAAGCGGGAAACCATCCTGATCTTGCCCTGCGGGTGAAGAGCAAAATGGATTTCCGCTCGCGCGGGGATGACGGCAAAGAGAAAAAGGCTAAGCATGCAATTTGATTCGATCGAAGACATCGTCGCCGACATCCGCGCCGGGCGCATGGTCATCATGGCCGACGACGAGGACCGCGAGAACGAAGGCGACCTCATCATGGCCGCGCAGGCGGTGAACGAGGAGAGCATCGCCTTCATCGTGCGTCATTCCAGCGGCATCATCTGCCAGCCGATGCTGCGCGCGCGGCTCGAGGAACTGCAGCTGCCGCAGATGGTGACCGACAACAGCGAGAGCCATCGCACCGCGTTCACGATCTCGGTCGACTACCGCCATGGCACGACAACCGGCATCTCCGCGGCGGACCGCGCGCGCACGATCCGCGCGCTCGCCGAACCGACCTCGCAGGCCGGCGATTTCGCGCGGCCCGGCCATATCTTCCCGCTGCGTTACAGCGAGGGTGGCGTGTTGACGCGCGCCGGCCATACCGAGGCGACGATCGATCTCGTGCGCCTCGCCGG
Organism: Pseudomonadota bacterium; assembly: GCA_018240505.1. Taxonomy (GTDB): domain Bacteria; phylum Pseudomonadota; class Gammaproteobacteria; order Xanthomonadales; family Rhodanobacteraceae; genus Rudaea. The sequence continues at coordinate 12,290 of JAFEFQ010000257.1, read as the reverse complement.
ATTGCCGATGCTGTCGGGCATTCTGGTCGAGATCGTCAACGACGACGGCACGATGAAGCGCGGCGCGCAGCTGATCGCGTTCGCCCGCGAACACGGCTTGAAGGTCGGCACGATCGCCGACCTGATCCGCCACCGTTTGCAGACCGAGAAGACCGTGGTGCGCGCGTTCGAGCGCGAGGTCGAAACCGAGTTCGGCCCGTTCCGCCTGGTCGGCTATCGCGATGCGTTGTCTAACCTGCCGCATTTCGCCCTGGTGCGCGGCAGGGTCGACGACGGCGAACCGGTGCTCGCGCGCGTGCACGTGCGCGACACGCTGAGCGACGTGCTGCACCTGGTCGATACGCCCGCGGGCTTCACTCTCAGCGCGGCGCTGCGCCGCATCGCCGAGGAAGGCCGCGGCGTCGTCGTCGTGCTCGCCGACGCAGGCGAGGCCGCGAGCGCGCTCGATCGTGTCGATGCGAATTGCAAGCGCGAAGCCGAACTCGCGCACGACGGACGCCAGCACGGCCTCGGCGCGCAGATCCTCGCCGACCTCGGCGTACGCCGCCTGACCGTGCTCGGCACCAGACGGCGCTTCCACGGCCTGGACGGCTTCGGTCTCGAGATCGCCGGCTACGAGGAGCCGGCGGCGCAAGCGTAGCGCAGCGCGCCGGCCGGGCCGCGATCGCGGCCTTCCGGTAAACTACGCGCGGCGGAATCCTCCGTGCTTGCCAGTCTTCTTCGATGCCGAACTATTCCGGCGAACTGCGTCCCGTTGCGGCGGCGCGTTTCGCGATCATCGCCAGCCGCTGGAACCCCGGCATCGTCGACGTACTCGTCGACGGCGCGCGCCGCGCACTGCGCGAGCACGGCGTCGCCGACGACGCGGTCGACCTCGTGCGCGTGCCCGGCGCGTGGGAAATGCCCGTCGCCGCCGCCAGGCTCGCGCGCGCGGGCGGGCATGCCGCGATCCTCGCGCTCGGTTGCGTCGTGCGCGGCGACACGCGCCACTACGAGCACGTCGCCGACAACTGCGCGCAGGGCCTGATGCGCGTCGCGCTCGACAGCGGCGTGCCCGTGCTCAACGGCGTGCTCGCGGTCGAGCGCCATGCCGACGCGCAGGCGCGCGCGGGCGGGGCGCGCGGCAACAAGGGCGAGGAGGTCGCGCTCGCGGCGATGGAAATGGTCGATTTGTGGAACAAACTATGAGCAAGCACCAACGTCCCGACGGCATCGACCTGACCGCGCGCGCGCGCGCGCGTCGGCGCGCGCTGCAGGCGATCTACGCGTGGCAGATCAGCGGCAATTCCATGGCGAAGGTGATGGAGGAGTTCCGCCACGAGCAGGACATGGAAGTCGCCGACCTCGGCTACTTCGAGGACCTCCTGCGCGGCGTCGACGAGCACTGCGCCGAACTCGACGCGAGCCTTGCGCCATACCTCGACCGCGCCGTCGCCCAGGTCGACCCGATCGAACGCGCCGCGCTGCGCCTCGCCGCGTACGAGTTGCGCTATCGCATCGACGTACCGTACCGCGTCGTCATCAACGAAGCGATCGAGGTGACCAAGCGCTTCGGCGCCGAGCACGGCCACACCTACATCAACGGCGTGCTCGACAAGCTGGCCGCGCAGACGAGGCAGGCGGAGTACGCCGCGGGCGCGCGCGGTTGACGTGGCCGAATTTGATCTGATCGACCTGATCCGCGCGCGTTGCGCGATCGAGCGCGAGGACGTGCACCTCGGCATCGGCGACGATGCGGCGCTGCTCGCGGTGCCGGCCGGGCAGGCGCTCGCGGTCAGCACCGACACGCTCGTGTCGGGTATACATTTCCCGAAGGATACCGCGCCGTTCGATGTCGGCTGGAAGGCGCTCGCGGTCAATCTCTCCGATCTCGCCGCGATGGGAGCGACGCCGGCCTGGGCGACGCTGGCCCTGACCCTGCCCGATGCCGACGCGCAGTGGGTGGCGGCGTTCGCCGACGGCTTCACCGCGCTCGCCGGCGAATTCAAGCTCGCCCTGGTCGGCGGCGACACGACCCGGGGGCCGCTCGCGATCACCGTCACCGTGCATGGTTTCGTGCCGGAGCAGCTGGCGTTGCGCCGCGCGGGCGCGCAGGCGGGCGATGCTGTTTTTGTCACCGGCACGCTCGGCGACGCGGCGGCGGGCCTGGCGCTGCGGCAAGGCGCGGCACGCCGGGGCAGGGGAGAAGACCAGTTGATCGCGCGCCTCGACCGGCCCACGCCGCGTATCGCACAGGGCCTGCTGCTGCGCGGGCGCGCGCATGCCTGCATCGACGTGTCGGACGGACTCGTCGCCGACCTCGGACATATCTGCACGGCCAGTGCGGTCGGCGCGGAGATTGATCTTGCGATGCTGCCGGCATCGCCGGCCCTGCTCGGTTGCGTTGCCGACGAGGAGCGCGCGCCGCTGCAACTGGCCGGAGGCGACGACTACGAGCTGTGCTTCACCGCCGCTCCGGCGATCGCGACCGAATTGCTCAACGATCTCGCGCGCAGCGGCTGTGCCGCCACGCGCATCGGCCGCATCGTCGTCGAACCGGGCGTGCGCGTGCGCGCTGCGGACGGTGGTTTCGTCGCTTTGCCGCGCACCGGCTGGCAGCATTTTTCCGCATGAAACTCACTGCCGGCCAGCGTGCCGCGCTGCTGCGCGATCCGGCCGGATGGATCGCCTGCGGATTCGGCTCGGGGCTGAGCCCTGTCGCGCCCGGCACGGCCGGTTCGCTGGCTGCGCTGCTGCCGTGGTTCGCGCTGCGCGAGTCGCCGTGGCCGTGGTACCTCGCCGCGGTCGCGTTCGCGTTCGCGCTCGGCGTGTGGGCCTGCGCGCGTGTCGTGGCGAAACTGCGCATCGACGACCCCGGCTTTGTCGTCTGGGACGAATTCGTCGGCCAGTGGATCGCGCTGTTGCCGCTGGCGTGGCTGCCGTTCGCGTGGTGGCAGCCCGTGCTCGGGTTCGCGTTGTTCCGGCTGTTCGACATCGCCAAGCCCTGGCCGGTGTCGTGGGCGGACCGCAACATCGAAGGCGGACTGGGCGTGATGCTCGACGACGTTCTCGCCGGCATCTACGCCGCGCTTGCGTTGGCCATGCTGTCGAGCCTCGCAGGGTGGAGCTTGGCATGACGCGCGCAGCCGCCCGATGATTTCGTGCGCGCTGCCCGAGGTGGAAACGCGAGGTGGAGGCCGAATCCGGGGATGGTTTGCGCCAACCCGTTGAAGCCCGGGTTGGCCTGTTTTCATGCCGCGCTGATGCCGGGCAAGGTTGCTCAGTACGTCACATCATGGCTCGCGGGCCGGCAGTCGGGCTGCTCGTCCCGCCGGTTGCCATTGAAGAACATCAGTTCGTAGAGATGCCGCAGCAACTTGCCGGTGCGCATCAGCGCAGGCATTGGATCGCGCCAGTTCCAGTAGGCCCAGCTGCGGCAGCGCAGCGTCGAGGCAAACCACTCGAGGAAACGCAGTTTGCGCGCTGCGTGCAGCGTGCGGAAGGTTTGCAGATCGCGATAGAAATCGACCCAGCGCAGACGCCGCAACCTCGGCTGCGGCTCGAGGCCCGATGGCAGGCTGCCGGTCAGTTCGCGGAACGCGAGCGCCGGCAGGTTGAGGCCGCAGTCGACCAGATGGCCGATGCTCGAGAACGGCCGCGCATTGAAGTCGATCAGGCGAAAACGCCCGCTCTCGCGGTCGAGCAGCCACTCGATGCCGAAGATGCCGTGGTAGCGCAGGCCGCCCAGCAAGGTCCGCGTCTGCGCGAACAAGGTGTCGTCCTGATCTGCGGGCAGCCCCGCAGGAATTTCTCCGAATGAAGTCGTGCCGCAATCCGGGTTGTTCTGCCGCCAGCGCCGGTGGGTGGCCATTTGCACGATGTGGCCCGAGGCATCGCACAGGCCGTAGCAATCGAAAATGTAGCCGTCGCCGCCACGCAGCATGCGCTGCACGATCGCGGCGCGGGCGCCGTGGCTACGCACGTGACCGAGCAATTCGTCGCGCGTTTCGAATCGGCAGTTTTTGTCGTGGACGCTGCTGCCCGGCGCACCCACGTAGAACGGTTTGAGCAGGTAGGGCCCGTTGTGCGCGGCGCTCCATTGCTCCAGTTGCTCGGGCGTCGGTTCGATGATGCCGGGTACGACGGGCAGATCGAGCGCCGAGGCGATCGTGCACAAGCGATCCTTGGAAATGATGCGCAGCAATTCGTCGTGGCTGGTCGTCCACAGGCGAAAATGCGTCGCCAGCCGCTGCGCGTGCCGGGACAACAACAGCGCATGTTCATCGCAGACGGGAATGAGCGCGGGGCGTTCGTCGACTGCGCAGCGTGGCCATTGCAGCAGGAATTCGATCAGGGCGTCGCCGCCGCGCGCCTGTGCCGGCACTTCGACGAGTTCGGCCATGCGCGTATGCCGGACCAGGTCGCGATCGGAGAAGACCAGAGCCTGCGTAGCGATGCCGGCACGATGCAGCGCGCGCACGGTCGCCAGGCCGGTCAACGGACGCGAGAGGACTATCGCGCGTGGCTTGGACTTGTTTCGTGTAGAGAGAAAACTGCTGTATCCCGCTGCCATGGATGCGCGATTCCGGTCACTCCGTTCTCGCGGCGCAGTGGATTCCCGACCACCGCCCCGACGAACGGACTAGCTTCATCGCTCTTTCCCCGCCGACTTTCCGGCCTGAGCAGATCGTGTGGCAAACGCGAGTGGCGGCCCCTTTTATTTTGGCGTCGCCATCGGTCGACGCCGGTAAACCGCCTTGCTTGCAATCGCCCCTGCCTTCCGGCCCCAATCCGGAAGTTCGATGTTGCTCACTATAGCAGCATTGCGCCCTGCGAGGTGCCAGGGCCTGTTGGATCGCCAATGTGTCCCGGCTGCCGCGGAGTTCCCGCGTGACCACATCGTCGCGAGTGCCCGGTTCGCCCCCGCGATGGCAGTCTTAACAAAACCTGTGGGATAGTGCATTCGACTTTTTGCGTTCGCCCGTGAACGCGAAAATCAAGAGGCGGTCATCCGTGGCCGCGCTTCTCAATGAAAACCTGCGCAAGGGGCCGTCATGACAGAGGACCAGGTCCGCAAGAACGCTTTCGCGATGCCGATCGACAACCCGGCCTATCCGCCCGGGCCGTACCTGTTCGTCGACCGCGAATACCTGATCATCACCTATCGCACCGATCCCGATGCGCTCGCGAAGATCATTCCGGCGCCGCTGGAGATGACCGACCCGTTGGTGAAATACGAATTCATCCGCATGCCGGATTCGACCGGCTTCGGCGACTACACCGAATCGGGCCAGGTGATTCCGGTCAAGTACAAGGGCGAGGCCGGCGGCTACGTGCGCATGATGTTCCTCGACGACCATCCGCCGACCGCGGGCGGGCGCGAGATCTGGGGCTTTCCGAAGAAGATCGGCGAGCCGACGCTCAAGGTCCATCGCGACACGCTGGTCGGCGAATTGCGCTATTCGGACATGCCGGTCGCGCGCGGCACGATGGGTTACAAGTACGCGTCGATGGATCGCAACCGCGCGATCGCGAGTCTCGAGGCGCCGGCGTTCCTGCTCAAGATCCTGCCGCATGTCGACGGCACGCCGCGCATCTGCGAGCTCGTGCGCTATGCGATGCAGTGCAAGGAGTTCAAGGGCGCGTGGACCGGGCCCGGCGCACTCGACCTGTTCGCGCATGCGCTCGCGCCCGTCGCCGATTTGCCGGTGCGCGAAGTCGTTTCGGCCGTGCACCTGAAGGCCGACCTGCTCCTGCCCTACGGTGAAGTCGTGCACGACTATCTCGCCTAGGGATGCGACTGGTTGCGCCAGGGCTTCGCGCGTGTGGAAAAACGATCCCTACGAGCTGCGTGCCGAAGGCTCGGAGTACTCGAACACCTTCACCACCTTGGCGACGCCGGCGACGTTGCGCGCAACTTCGACGACGGCGTCGGCTTCTTCGCGGCTGACCAGGCCCATCAGGTAAACGACGCTGTCGACCGTGGTCACGTTGACCCGGCTCGGGTCGAAATCGCCGAGGCTGGTGAGGTCGAGCAGCGCGGTCTTCACGCGCGCGGTCATCGTGTTGTCGGCGCGGCGGCGCCAGAAGCCGATCGGTTCGTCGGTGACCTCGATCTCGTTGACCACGCGCTTGACGCCGGCCAGATGCTCGACCTGCGCCTGCGCGCGCTGCCTGAGTTCCGCGCTGCGCAACTGGCCGCAAAGCAGCAGAGTACCGTTGTAGACGACCGTGTGGACGAAGTTGTCGTCGCGGACGAAGGCCTTGTCGCGGTTGATCGCATCGCTTGCGTTCAGCGCGAGGCGGCGGTCGGCGAGCACGGTGCTCGCGTCGCGGCGGTCGTGCGCGACGCCGACGCCCGCGGCCACGCCCGCGCCGGCCACGGCGAGCAGGCAGCCGTGCAGAAACGGTGTCGCCAGGGCGAGCAGAAGTATCGATTTAGGCAGAGCGCGATTCATGGCGGGCGGCGCGAAAGCGGAGGCGATACGGTCGCGCGGGCGCGGTGACTCCGCGCTGAACATGTGCCGCGCTCATGTCGCGTCGAAGGCATTGCGCGTCCATTCGAACAAGGGCCGCTGCGGCGTGCCCGCGCAGCCGATCACGTCGAAGCGGCAGGGCAGCGCGGCGAACCGGGCGTGCGCCTGCAGGAAGATCTGCGCGGCCTGCACGAGCTTGCGCTGCTTGGCCGCGCCGACCGAAGCGGTGCCGCTGCCGTGCGCCGCTTCGTCGCGATAGCGCACCTCGGCGAACACGAGCGTGTCGCCCTCGTGCCCGCCGTGGTCCAGCAGGACAAGGTCGATCTCGCCGTAGCGGCAATGGAAGTTGCGCGCAACGAGACGCAGGCCGGCCTGCTGCAGCCAGGCGAGCGCGGCGCCTTCCCAGAGATCGCCGGTCGCGCGTGTGGTCATCTGCGGCTTGCGCTACGGCGTCGGATTGCCGATCTGCAGACTGCCCGTGGCCGGTGCCGCCACGCCGTCGGTGAAGCGTGCCCAGGTCAGCAGGCGCTGGATGCGGCCGCTATCGTCGCTGCTGAGCTGGCCGGTGGCGCCGGGCAGGTAAGCGTCGTGGTGCTGGCTCATCCAGTCGATGTACGCGACGAGCGCATAGGCGTCCATGCCCATCGCGAACAGGCGCGCGCCGGCGCCGCGCGCGGATTCGAGCGAGTTGGCGATGTCGCCGTGGCGCGGCAGGCCGACCACGGCGTCGAACAGCCACGGCGCGTCGCAGAACTCGACGCCGTCGAGATCGCGGTCCATGCCCGGATTGATCAGGCCGCCGAACAGGTGCGAGGTGGCGAAGACCGGCAGGTTCGCGTAGCCGGCGAGCTTGAGCTGTGGCACGAACAGACGCGCCTGCTGCGGCGTCATGCTGATGAACACGCCGCTGTTGTTCGCGCCTGCCGCGTCGTCGCCCGTGCTGGAATTCGGCGTCGCGGTGGCCGCTCCCTGTGCGGGCAGCGCGGCGAGTGCATTTTTTATACTTGTGGAAAAATTCAATTCGCCGGCCTTCAGGCGCGACTCGCCGATCACGCTGCCGCGCCCGGCCTCGAACTGGGCGCGGAACGCGGCGGCGGCGCGCTCGGCCCAATCGCTGTCCGCGGCGACGATCGCGGCATGGGTGATGCCACGGTCGAGCATGTGCTGCGCGGCCTGAGCGCCTTCGGTGTCGGGATTGAGACCGAACGCCGCGCTGCCTGGCGGCGGCGCTTCGCCGCGTTCGGGCAGGTTGAGCGCGAGCACTGGCGCCGGCAGCGGGCTCTGCGCGAACACGGCCGAGACCGCGTCGCGGCGCAGCGGTCCGATCACGCGGTCGGCGCCGTCGGCGACCGCGCGCTGGTACGCGGAAACCGCATCCGCGGCGCTGTTGCCGGCGTCGTAGACGCGCAGCTGCGGACGCGGCATGTGGGTGTCGGAGAAATACGCGGCGAACACGCCGTCGCGCACGGCCTGGGCGACGGCCTTGAGCTGGCCGTCGAGCGGCAGCAGCAGCGCGACCGCACGCGCCGCGCGATAGCCTTCGCCGTTCAGCGCGTTCGCGCCGCCCTGCGTGCCGACCGGCAGCCCCGGCTGCGCAAGCATCTGCGGCAGCGCCTGGCCGGAGCGGCGCAAGGCGTAATCGATGTAGGGTCGCAGCGCGTCGCCGGGCAGCAGCGAGGCGCCTTGTTGCTTGAGCGTCTGCGCATCGAGCTGTGCCAGCGTGTCGATGATCTGGTTTTCGTTGCGTTCGCGATCCTTGCCCTGCAGCGCGGGGTTGAGCGCGACGCGCGTGCGTGCGCTGGCGAACGCGTCGCCGGCGAGCACCTGCGCGCGTGCGCGCAGCTCGAGCGCGCGCACGCGCAAGGGGCGCGGCAGCTTCGATTCGTCGAGCGCGAGCAGGGTCGTGGCACGCTGCGCGTCCTTTTTCGACAGCGCGAGTTCCGCCTCGAGCAGGTCGAGCCGAGGCTGCTCGCCTTCGGGCAAGCGGCGTGCTTTGATGCCTTCGAGCGCCCAGGCGACGGCGTTGAGATTGCCCTCCTCGCGGAACGCTTCGGCCGCGCGCAGGCGATAGTGGTCGCGGTACTCGCGTTCGCCGTCGGCGATGTCCATGAACGCCTGGCCGGCACGGTCGAATTCGCCGTTCTTGAACCACTGCTCGGCGTCCGTCGCGGCCGGCGCGTTGTCGCGATTGCCGAGCGTGCCGAGTTCGGCGCAGCCGCCCAGCGACAAGGCGAGGATGACAAGAAGGTGGCGCAGGGCGCGGCTCGTCGCGTGCATGAAAAGATCCGTCCTGGGTGTGCGCGCATCATAGCGGAAGCGCAGGGAGGCTAAACTAGCTGGCGATCCCATTCAGGCGCATGGCATGGCCAGGCAGGACGACACACCGGCGGCGGGCGGCAAGCTGTTCGTCGTCGCGACGCCGATCGGCAATCTCGACGACCTCAGCCCGCGCGCGCGCGCGACGCTCTCCCAGGCCGACCTGATCGCCGCCGAGGACACGCGCCACAGCGCCGCGTTGCTGCGCCACCACGGCATCGCCACGCGCTGCGTCGCGCTGCACGAGCACAACGAGCGCGAGGCGAGCGTCGAGCTCGTACGCCGCATGCAAGCTGGCGCGAGCATCGCGCTGATCAGCGATGCCGGCACGCCGCTGGTCAGCGATCCGGGTTACCGCCTCGTGCGCGCGGCGCGTGCCGCGGGCGTCGCCGTCTCGCCGGTTCCGGGCGCCTGCGCGGCGATCGCGGCGTTGTCGGCGGCGGGCCTGCCGTCCGACCGTTTCGTTTTCGAAGGCTTTCTGCCGACCAAGTCCGCCGCGCGCCGCGCCGCCTTGCAGACCCTGCGCGGCGAAACGCGCACGCTGATCTTCTACGAGTCCAGCCATCGCATCGTCGAAACCTTGCAGGATCTCGTCGCCGAGTTCGGCGGCGAGCGCGAGGCGGTGGTCGCGCGCGAGTTGACCAAGCAGTTCGAGACCGTGCTCGACGGCACGCTGGCGCAGCTGTCGCTGCGTGTCGCGGGCGATGCGGATCAGCAGCGCGGCGAATTCGTCGTGTTGGTGGCGGGCGCCGGCGACGACGATGCGGCGGCGAAGCTGGCCGCGGGCCGGCGCGTGTACACGATTCTGAGTACCGAGTTGCCGCCGAGCCGCGCGGCGAAACTCGCGGCGGAGATCACGGGCGCCTCACGCAAGGCCTTGTACGATGCGTCCGCTGCTTCGTCTGAAGAGTAACGGTAGCTTCCTCCGCGGGACCCGCGCCATCATGTCCGAATTCACCGTCCAGACGTTGCTGAAAACTCCGACGGTCGCGGTGCGCGACGTGTACTGCCGCGGCAATTGCCGGCACAAGAGCGCGGAGGAATGCGCGAACGCAACCCATCTGGTGTTTCCGTATCGCGGCGTCTACGTGCGCCATGTCGGCCGCGACGAGGCTGTCGCCGATGCGAGCCAGGTACTGCTGTTCAATGCGCAGGAAGGTTATCGCGTCAGCCATCCGGTAGCAGGCGGCGACGCGAGCCTCGTGCTCGCGGTCGACGAGAACCTGCTGCGCGAGATCGCGCCTGCGGCCCTGCTGCACGAAGGCATGCCGCTGCGTTTCCGCCGGCAGCGCCTGCGCATCGATGCGCGCGCGCAGGCGCTGGTCGCGTTGCTGCGCCACAGCTTGCGCGCAGGCATCGCCGAGCCGCTCGAAGCCGAGGGCCTCGCGCTGACGCTGGCGCAGCGCGCGCTCGGGCCGCGCACGACGCACGCGGCGGCGTCGAGCGCCGGGCGCCAGCGCCTGGTCGACCGAGCCAAGCTCGTGCTGACCGGCGATCTCGCGCGGCGCTGGACGCTGGCCGAGATCGCCGCCGAGGTCGGCGTCTCGCCGGTCTATCTCACCCAGAGTTTCCAGCAGGTCGAAGGCCTGCCGCTGTACCGCTACCAGCTGCGTCTGCGCCTGGCGCGCGCGCTCGACCTGATCGCGCAATACGAAGACCTGAGCGCGCTGAGTCTCGAGCTCGGCTTCTCCAGCCACAGCCACTTCAGCGCCGCGTTCCAGCAAACCTATGGGCGTTCGCCGACCGAGTTCCGCCAGGCGGCGCTGCGCAAATCCGCTTGATCCACAGCACATGGATGTGCCGTCGCAATGAGCGCTCCAGGCTCATTGCGACAAACGTGGCGCGGCTTTACTCACGCCATCCCTGGCGTTCGCCCTGCGGGCCATTCGCCAAGGCGAATGTTCGGGTGCGCTCCTGCGCACCGCGTGCCACGACCGTTTGTGCACAAACCGCGGCAGGATGCCCGGTTTTGTGAACAAGCAAGTCGCTAAAGATTCTGACAGCGGATCATTCCTCGCGCTGGCGTAATGCGCCTGCCCGGACGTCGGGCGCCAATGAAGAGAGAGTGTCATGACCACGAAGACTTGCGCGGCTTGCGACTATCCGCTCGATGCGAACGCGATCCAGGTGAAGATCGGCGGCAAGACCGTCGAGGTGTGCTGCGAGGAATGCGCGCAGAAGCTCAAGGAAGCGCACGCGTCGGCGCAGGAGCAGGGCTGAAGCCATGAACGCGCAGACCTCCCCGCTCAAGCGCAGCGTGCGCACCGCGTCGGGCACGATCGGCTATCTCGAACAGGGCAGTGGTCCCGTTGCCCTGTTCGTGCACGGCGTGCTGCTCAACAGTCATCTCTGGCGCCATCAGCTCGCCGGACTGTCCGATCTGCGCCGCTGCATCGCGGTCGACCTGCTCGCGCACGGCGATACCGGGACCCTGCCCGGGCAGGATGTGTCGGTGACCGCGAACGCGAACATGCTCGCGCAGTTCCTCGATGCGCTCGGCATCGCCCAGGTCGATCTGGTCGGCAACGACAGCGGCGGCGGCATTGCGCAGATCTTTGCCGCGCTGCATCCGCAGCGCGTGCGCAGCCTGACCCTGACCGATTGCGACGCGCACGACAACTGGCCGCCCGAGGCGTTCAGGCCGTTCCTCGCGATGGCGGCCGAGGGCGGGTTGCGCGGCGTTCTCGAGGCGATGCTCGCGGACAAGAGCGTCTACCGTTCGGCCGAGGCGCTCGGCCCGGCCTACGAACATCCGGAACGCCTGGGCGATGCGGATATCGAGATCTATCTGCGTCCGTTCCTGCGCAACCCGCAGCGCCTGCGCGACCTCGAGCGTTTCCTCGCCGCATTCGACAACCGGCACACGCGTGCGGTCGAAGCCGGACTCCGGGCATTCACCGCGCCGACGCTGATCGTCTGGGGCACGGACGACATTTACTTCGACGTGCGCTGGTCGCGCTGGCTGGCCGAGACGATTCCGGGAACCCGCCGACGCGTCGAGTACGAGGGCGCGCGCATCTTCTTTCCAGAGGAGCGCTGGCAGGATTTCAATCGTGAACTGCGCACGCATTGGCAGACGGCGCTGCGGGAAGCGGCCTGACCCGCCACGACTGCGCTACAATGGCGGCGGAGTCGGCCAGACAGTCGCGCGGCGCGCAAGCGTCTCGAGGAAAGTCCGGGCTCCACAGGGCAGGGTGCCAGGTAACACCTGGGCGGCGTGAGCCGACGACCAGTGCAACAGAGAGCAGACAGCCGATGGCCCGCCACCCCAATGCCGCCGTGAAACGGTTGGCCGGACTTGCCGGCGCGCGCAGCGCGACGGCCAAGTCCGTATCCAAAAGGATGCAGGGCGGCATTGAGGTGGCGGGATCAGGTGATGGTGAAACGGTGCGGTAAGAGCGCACCGCGCGCGGGGACAACGTCGCGTGGCACGGTAAACTCCACCCGGAGCAAGACCGAATAGGGGAGCATGGCGCGGCCCGCGTCGCTCCCGGGTAGGTTGCTCGAGCTCACCGGCGA
>JAFEFQ010000256.1 GCA_018240505.1 Pseudomonadota bacterium | reverse complement strand
CCGCGAAGCTCTACGAATTCAACTACGACACGCCGACCTCGCTGTACGAGGCGGCGTTCTTCCAGTGGCATTGGCTCGAGGAACAGAAACAGCGCGGCGTGCTACCGGCGAACGCCGACCAGTACAACCTGATTCAGGAAAATCTCATCGAGGCGTTCGGCGCGATCGCCCGGCGCCTGCCGCGGCCGTTCTATTTCTCCGCCGTGCGCGAATCGGTCGAGGACCAGGCCACGATCACCTATCTGCGCGATTGCGCCGAACAGGCCGGCATCGCGACCAAGGCGATCGCCGTCGAGGACATCGGCCTGTCGAAAGACGGGCGCTTCACCGATCTCGACGACGGCGTGATCGGCACGCTGTTCAAGCTCTATCCGCTTGAATTCCTGTTCGCCGAGGAGTTCGGCAGCGCGCTGCCAAAATCAGGCATCCATCTGATCGAGCCGCCGTGGAAGGCGATCCTGTCGAACAAGGGCGTGCTGCCGCTGCTCTGGCAGCGCCACGAAAATCATCCGAACCTGCTGCCGGCCTTCTTCGATGAAGCACGGTTCGAGGACGACGCGCGCGCGGTGCTGCCCGCAGGCTGGGTGCGCAAGCCGTTCTTTTCGCGCGAGGGCGCGAACATCGAAATGCATCTCGCCGACGATACGATGACGGCAAGCGAAGGTCCGTACGATGATGCGCCGACGATCCGCCAGGCCGTGCATCCGCTGCCGCGTTTCGCCGGCGGCTATCCGCTGGTCGGCAGCTGGGTGGTCGGCGATCGTCCTTCCGGCATCGGCATCCGCGAGGACGCCACGCTGATCACGCGCGACACCGCGCGCTTTGTGCCGCACATCATCGAGTGAAGCGGCGCGGGCTTCGCGCCCACGCCGCTTCGGTGAAGGCGGCGCTCAGCGACCGCCGCCGTGACCGCCGCGGTTTCCATCGGCTCCGCCTGGCCCATCGCCGCAGTGCGGCAACGCGCCCACGTTGGCGAGAGCGAGGTGATCGGCATCGAGTTGCGTCTGCGCGGTCTGCACCGCGGCCGCGTCGGTCACGATCCTGGTCTGATCGGCGGCAAGGCTGCCGCTGTTGCCAGCGGTCACGTCGGCCTTCAATTGCACGAAATCGTCTTCGAGCTGGGCGCGCGCGGTTTTGAGCGCGGTCTCGTCCGCTGAGAAATACGCCTGCACCGCCGTGTGCAACGCGTGTTGCGCGGTTTGCAGCGTGCCGCGATCGGTGTCGAGCGTCGCCTTCGCCGAGCCGGCAGCGCTGGAATCGCCAAGGGTGACGTCGATCCTGTATTGCAGTTCGTCGGACTGCACTTGCGCGCAGGCGTTCTGGACGGCGGTTGCCGCGGCGGTGACGGTCGTCGGCACGGCGGTGGTGGTCTGAGCACAAGCCTGTCCGGCCATGACGATGGACAGCGCGAGCGGCAGGGAAAGCAGTCTGGTTTTCATGATGGACCTCGATGATCAGGGGGAGAAGGATCGCCGCGCCGATGCGTTGGCGCGGCCGGCGTTCGTGCGAGCGGACGCGAGCTCGTCGACTTGCAGTTCCGCCGGTCGGCGCATCGCACCGGCGCGACGACCGCCTCGCGGGGTGGAGACGGCATGGTGCCGCAAGGCAGCGGCAGACTAGTGCGCGCGACGCCGCGGCGCCGTTAGCGGCGCCTTAATCCACGAAGAATCCATATTCATGCTTGCGCAGAATTTTCGCGGGCGGCGACGCCGTCGCGCGTGTCGTTCAATTTGCGTGAATTCATCAAGAATCCATATTGTCACTTTGTATACCGGGCAACAATCGCCCTGCGATGGCGGCCGCGAGCCGCGAAATCGCACGACGATTCCAGACAAGAACAGGAGCAAACCATGTTGCCCAACCAGCAAGACAAGGCGCGCGCGATGGCACGCCCCGACTCCGATGAAAACGCGACCCGCCGCGGCCGCCGCCGCATGCTCGCCGCCTTCGGCGCGCTGCCGGCCCTGCCGTTGCTCGGCGAGCTGATCGGCCGGAATTCGACCGCCGTGGCGCAAGGCGCGGCGGGCATCGACATCGACCAGCAAGGCCTCACCGGAGCGTGGTACGACCCGGCGACATCGGGCCAGGGTTTCCTCATCGAAGTGTTCCCCACGCAAAACATCGTCTTCGGCGCGTGGTACACCTATGACGCCGTGGCCGGCGGCGCGACGGCGCAACGCTGGTATACGTTCAGCGGCACGCTCGCGGCGGGCGCGACGAGCGCGAGCGTGACCTTCTATCAGGTCACCGGAGGTAACTTCAACGCCGCGCCGACGCCGTATTCGGTCGTCATCGGCGAAGGCACGCTGTCCTTCGCGAGCTGCACGAGCGGCAGCCTCGATTTCAGTTTCAGCGACGGCCGTGCCGGCAGCATTCCGCTCGCGCGCCTGATGAGCAACATCGCCTGCGCGGCGAGCGGCGGAAGCGTCGCGGATGCGAACTTCGCGCTCTCGGGCACCTGGTACAACAAGCCGACGAGCGGGCAGGGCGTGCTGATCGAAGTCAATCCGTCCACGCCCTACGTGTTCCTGAGCTGGTTCACCTTTGCGCCCGACGGCGCGAACAGCGGTGCTGCCGGCCAGCGCTGGTTCACCGGGCAGACCGCCGCCTATGTGCCCGGCGCCACCTCGATCGCGCTCACGCTGTACACGACGAGCAACGGCACCTTCAATTCGGCAGCGACCAAGGTCGTCGCCACCGCGGTCGGCAGCGCGACGCTGACCTATTCGAGCTGCGGCGCCGCGGTGCTGAGCTACGCGTTCACCTCCGGCGAATTCGCCGGCCAGACTGGCGACATCACGCTGCAGCGCACCGGGTCGACGCCGTCGGCGTGCACGTTCGGCGCGGCCTGCGCGCTCATCCCGTCGGAAACGGACGGTCCGTACCCGCTGTACTCGATCCTGTCGAATACCGCGCTGCAGCGCCGCGACATCACCGACGGCAAGACCGGCGCGCCGCTGAAGCTCATCCTGCGCCTGATCGACGTCAACAACAGTTGCGCGCCGATCACCAACGCGGCGATCTACATTTGGCATTGCGACAAGGACGGCGTCTACTCGGGCTACGCGAACCAGACCGGCGGCGTCAACGCGACCGGGCAGAGCTTCCTGCGCGGCATCCAGGTCACCGACGCCAGCGGCCAGGTCGTGTTCGACACGATCTACCCGGGCTGGTACAGCGGGCGCATCACCCACATCCACATCCAGGCCTATCTAGACGACACGCTCAGGCAGGGCGCGGCGGTCATCACGACGCAGATGGCGTTCCCGCTGGATGTGACGAAGGCAGTATACAATTCCACTTTGTACGCGGCGCGCGGGCAGAACACGTCGGTGACGAGTTTCGCCCAGGACAACGTGTTCAGCGACGGCACGACCTACGAGATGGCGACGATCGCCGGCGACGTCGCCAATGGCTATGTCGCGACGCTGACGCTGGGTATCGCAGCCTAGCGGGTGTCGGCGAAGTTGTCCTCGAACAGCTCCGCCTGCGGCGGCAGCTCGTGCTCGTCGCGGAAATTGGCGAGGCCCACGCCGACCAGGCGATAGCGCGTGCGCGGCGGCAGGTCGACGCGCTCGCGCAGGCTCACGGCGAGCGCGACGAATGCCTCCTCGGTCTGCGGCGGCGCGGGCGGTGTGTGGCTGCGCGTCAGGATGTGGAAGTCGCTGGTCTTGAGCTTGAGCACGACGGTGCGGCCGACACGCTCGGTCTTGCGCGTCGCGCTCCAGGTCTTCGCCGCCAGCTCGCGGATCGTCGGTTCGATCTCGGCGAGCAGTACGTCGTGCGCGAACGTATCCTCGGAGGAAATCGACTGCACGCTCTGGTCCGGATTCACGGCGCGCTCGTCGATGCCGAGGCTCAGCTCGCGCAGGCGCAGGCCGTAGCGGCCGAAGCGGCGCTCGAGTTCGCGCGCATCGAACGCGCGCAGGTCGGCGCAGGTGTGCACGCCGAGCGCCTCGAGCTTCGCGTTCATCACCTTGCCAACGCCGGGAATTTTCGCCACGTCGAGCGGCGCGAGGAACGTTTCGGCCTGCTCGGGCTTGATCACGAACAGGCCGTTCGGCTTGCGCCAGTCGGAGGCGATCTTGGCGAGGAACTTGTTCGGCGCGACGCCGGCCGAAGCGGTGAGCCGCGTCGTCTCGAAAATCTGCGCGCGGATCGCTTTTGCGATGGCGGTGGCGGAAGAAAATTCCGTCTTCGGCTCGGTCACGTCGAGATAGGCTTCGTCGAGCGACAGCGGTTCGACCAAGTCGGTGTGCGCGTGGAAGATTTCGCGCACCTGCTTCGACACGGCGCGATAGCGCGAGAAATCCGGCGGTACGAAGATCGCCTGTGGGCACAGTCGTGCCGCGCGCAACGCCGGCATCGCCGAACGCACGCCGAACTTGCGCGCCTCGTACGACGCCGCGCAGACGACCGAACGCGCGCCGCGCCAGGCGACGACGACGGGCTTGCCGCGCAGGCTCGGCTCGTCGCGCTGCTCGACCGAGGCGTAGAACGCGTCCATATCGATGTGCACGATTTTTCTCACGCGCGCATTGTGCCACCGTGCTGCAATCGCGCTGACATGCAACGTGCCCGGCATCCCGCACGTCGTTCGCCTACAGTGGGGCGGTTGAGGCCGATGCTTTCGCCGCAGCCGGATCGAGGCGCCCCGAGGGCCGGCGCCGGCGGTGACAAACGCTGATCGGCGATTTCCTACACGCCGCCACGCCGTTTGCACATGGCGGCGGGCGCAGGCGCGGCGCAGGATGTGCTGCGACAACGGGGAGGACATGTCATGCTCGATCTCGAACGCACGCCGCGGCCGCTGCGCTGGTACGAATGGCTCGCCGTGCTGCTGCTCGCGAGCTATGCCGCGGGCGCGCGCGCCGAAGTATACAAATGCACCGATGCACGCGGCGCGGTGAGTTTCCAGGACCAGCCCTGCGCGCAGGCTGCGAGTCAATCCGCCGTTGCGCTCGCGCCCGCACCGGCGTACGCGGCATCGCCGGCCTATGCGGTCGAACGCGAGACGAATCCGCATGGCGCACGTCGCGTAGGACCTGTGCGGGCGACCACACGGCGCGGCGAAGCAATCGCGGCAACTTCCTACGAATGCCGCACGGCCGACGGCCAGGTGTTCTATCGCCACGGTGCTTGCCCGCATTCGGTTGCGGCGATCGATGCGCAAGGCGCTGCGCATCGCGGCCGCGCCGCCACATCGAAATCTTCCGCCGGCAAGTCGGTTGCGGTGACGTCGACGCGCATCTCGCGCGAGGACGCCTGCTACGAGCTGCGCCGCGCCGGCGCCGTCGGGCGCAGCGGTCGCATCCACGATCAGGACGTGTCGACCTACGACAAGAATCTTGGTCGCGACCCCTGCCGCTAGAATGTCTGTCGCACGGCGGCGCGGTGCGCTATCGTTGCGGCCCCGGTGTCTGCAGCGAGGTGCGCCATGTCGAAACGGTATTCCGCCAGCGTCAGCCTCGCTGGCGCGCTCGCGCTCGCCGCGTGTTCGTCGGGATCGAATCCGCCGGGCGCCGCCGCGCCAGCCGCTGCGCCTGCGCAGGATGCCGCTGCCGCAGCCAGGGCGAACGCCGAGGCGCAGGCCGGGAAAGGCCTGAAGCTCTACGAGCAGATGCGCACGAGCGGCAGCCTCGACATCGCCGCCCAGGTCGGCACCGAGACCGTCACGAAATATCCCGACAGCGCGGCTGCCGCGAAGATCAAGGAAACGCTGGCGGAGGTCACGGCGAAAGCGAAGGAGGACAGCGAAAAGCGCCGCCTCGCCGGCCTGTGGGCGTACACGGTCACGTCGGTCAAGGGCGGCACGCAATACGCCGGCTCGATCGAGAACAATCCGCCGCTGGCGCCGCTCGGCCTGACCGGCAAGGACGCCAAGCACGTGCACCTGATCCTGCGCCAGCACCCCGAATGGGGGCAGACGGTGTACCTGATCCTCGACAACGAGAAGTTCAACTGCAAGTCGGGCTGCAAGACCTTGCCGGTCAGCTTCGACGGCGAACCGGCCAGGCCGTGGAAGGCGACGATCCCGCCGACCGGCGAGCCGGCGCTGTTCATCGACGACGACAAGGCGTTCATCGCGCGCGTGCTGAAGACGAAGAAGGTCGCGATCGATGTCGTCCTCGTCGGCGAGGGCAAGAAGACGCTTCAATTCGAGACCGGCGGCCTCGACATGTCGCATTTGCCGAACACGACGAAGAAGAAATGACGATGCGCAAGATCGGTGCCGTCAGCCTCGTCGTGCGCGACTACGACGAAGCGATCACGTGGTACACGCGCTGCCTCGACTTCGTCGTGGTCGACGACACCGACCTCGGCGGCGGCAAGCGCTGGGTGCTCGTTGCGCCCGCGCGCGCGTCGGCGACGCCATTGCTGCTCGCGCAGGCGTCGACGCCGGAGCAGGGCGCGCGCGTCGGCGACCAGACCGGCGGCCGCGTGTTCCTGTTCCTGCACACCGATGATTTCGCACGCGATCATGCACGCATGCTCGCGCAGGGCGTGAAGTTCCACGAGGCGCCGCGCCACGAGGCCTACGCCACGGTCGCGGTGTTCGAGGATCTGTACGGCAACAAGTGGGATCTGCTGCAACTGAAATGAGGGTTGCCATGCCGCGCAGTACGGCCTTGAGCATCGAAGACTATCTGGTCGCCTTGCCTCCCGTCCGGCGCGAGGTCATTGCCACGGTGCGCAAGCTGATCCTCGAAAACCTGCCGCAAGGCTACGAGGAAACCCTGGCTTGGGGCATGCTGGGTTACGGCATTCCGCTCGCGCGTTACCCGCACACGTACAACGGCCAGCCGCTCGGTTACGTCGCGCTCGCTGCGCAGAAGGGCGGGTATTCGCTCTATCTGATGGGCGCTTACATGGATCCGGCGCGAGATCGGGCGTTGCGCGAGGCGTTCGCCGCGCAGGGACTCAAGCTCGACATGGGCAAGTCCTGCCTGCGCTTCAAATCGCTCGCCGACCTGCACCTGCCGGCGATCGCACGTTCGATCGCGGGTATGAGCGTCGCTCAATACATCGAGTTGTACGAGCGGGTACGCGCGCCGACCGCCGCGATCCGGGAAACCGTCGCGAAGAAGGTGGCGCCGAAGCAGGCCGCCGCGAAGAAAACGGCAAGGAAATCGTCCGTTGCGAACAAGCCCGCGGCAGCAAAGCCTGCGGTCGCGAAATCGACACGCAAGAAATAGCCGTCGATTCCGGTCTAACCCCGACACCCCCACGGAGACACGTCATGAAAATCAGCCTTCGTCTTGCCGCCTTGGTCGCCACTGCGGCAATCGCGTTCCAGGGTCATGCGCAGGAGGCGCCGGCCGTCGGCACCGCGGCGCCCGCATTCAAGCTGCAGGACCAGAAGGGCGACTGGCGCACGCTCGACCAGTACCACGGCAAGTGGGTCGTGCTGTATTTCTATCCGAAGGACGATACGCCGGGCTGCACGACCGAGGTCTGCACGTTCCGCGACGACGTGCTCAAGCTGCGCAAGGCCGGCGCCGAGGTGCTCGGCGTCAGCCTCGACGACATCAAGTCGCACGCGGCGTTCGCCGAGAAGTATCACGTGCCGTTCCCGCTTCTGTCCGACAACGCGCAGGTGACCGCCAAGGCCTATGGCGTGCTCACCTACAGCGAAAAGATGAAGATGAGCTACGCCAAGCGCGAAACCTTCCTCATCGACCCGGCCGGCAAGGTCGCCAAGCACTATGTCGGCGTCGATCCGAAGGAAAACTCGGGCCAGGTGCTTGCCGATCTCGCGGTGTTGAAGAACGGTGCCTGAAAGAAGATGCGGAAACCGCACCAGCCCTGGGAGCGCGGTTTCCGCATCGTTGCCGGGGAGTACTGCTGCCCGGCGCGCGGTCAGGCGGCGTGCTGCCGCTTCATGGCGCCTTGCATGTGCTGCTCGAACATCGAACATTCCTGCTCGGCCTTGTCCTTCTGCCAGCCGTAGCGCGCCTGCAGCCTGTCGACGAGGTAGTTGTGGTCGCCCTCCCTGGGCGCCAGATCGGCGGCGGTCAGCTTGCTCCAGTTCTCCTGCATCGGACCGCGCAGTCGGGTCCAGTTGGCTTGGATGATGTCGGGATTCACGATGTTTCTCCGCTGGGGTGGGGAAGCGCCGTTGCCCTCTGACCACAACGACGCCCGGGCCATGCTACGCGGACGAAGTGAATGTCCGATTAGATCGGAGTTAAGTCGAGGTTATCGCCGATGCGTGTTTGTCTCAGGTTCATTCACCTGAGTAAAGTTGTGCGGATTTTGTATAATTCTATATAAGTAAATTTTTCATGCCCGGACGCACATCGCACAAGGTGGCGAGTTTCCCGCCGCAGGTCGGCGGCGATTGCCGCGTGCTCGTGCTCGGTACCGTGCCGTCGCTGCGTTCGCTCGAGCTGCGCCAGTCCTACGGCCACGGTCAGAACCTGTTCTGGACGTTCATGGGCGAACTGTTCGATGCGGGCCGCGAACTGCCATATTCCGAGCGCATCGCGCGCCTGCACGCGCGGGGCATCGGCATCTGGGACGTGTACCGGCAGGTCGAGCGGCCCGGCAGCCTCGACAGCAGCATCGTCAAGGCGAGCGAGGTGCCGAACGCGATCCCGCGACTGCTCGCCCGCGAGACGACGATCCGCGCGATCGCGCTCAACGGCGGCAAGGCCGCCGAAGGGTTCCGCCGGCATGTCGAGCCAAAGCTGAGTGCCGCAGTGCGCGAACGCATCGACGTGCTCGCGTTGCCGTCGACGAGTCCGGCGAACGCCTCGATTCCGCGCGCGACCAAGTTCGCGCAGTGGCGCGTACTGTTGCGCTACGCGAAGGGCGGCTGAGCGGCGTTAGGAAAATCAAACGGCGTGTGCGCGACACTGGCCGCAAACCGGCAAGGAGTTCGGCTACCGATTCCCTTGCGGCGTGCCGCGGTGCCATCGACGGTGCGCAGATTCGGCTTCCCCAACTCCGGCAGAGGGTAATTCCATGCGCATGCTTCCAGCGAGTTTGCTTTGCACGGCAGGTCTCCTCGCCATCGGCTTTCCCCTTCACGCAGCGCCGTCGGCGGCGAACGGCGCGCCTGTGTACTCGGTCGTCAGGCAATACGCCATCGGCGGAGCGGGCGGCTGGGACTACCTCGTCGCCGATCCGCAATCGGGGCATCTGTTCATCGCCCGCTCCGACCGCGCGCTCGTCGTCAATCTGGCCGACGGCTCGCTCGCGACGACGATTCCGGGCACCGCCGGGATACATGGCTTCGCCATCGTGCACGAACTCGGTCGCGGCTACACGAGCAACGGCCGCGCGGACAATCTCACCGTGTTCGATCTCGCCACGCTCAAGCCCACGGGCACGATCGCGGTGAGCGGGCACAATCCGGATGCGATTCTCTACGACCAGGCGAGCAGGCATCTGTTCACGTTCAACGGCCGCAGCAAGGACGTCAGCGTGATCGATCCGCAGACGGAAAAAGTCGTCGCGACGATTCCCGCCGGCGGCAAGCCCGAGTTCGCGGTGAGCGACGGCAAGGGCCGCATCTTCTTCAACATCGAAGATACGGGCGAGCTTGCGCAGATCGATTCGTCGAACGCGAAATTGGTCGCGAAATGGAAGCTCGAGGACTGCGAGGATCCCTCCGGCCTCGCGTTCGACGAAGCGCGCCATCGCCTGTTCTCGGTCTGCCAGAACGGGCGCATGGTCGTGACCGACAGCGTTTCCGGGAAATTCGTCGCCAGCGTTGCGATCGGCAAGGGCCCCGATGCGGCAGCCTACGACGCGCAGCGCGGCTTCGTGTTCAGCTCCAACGGCGAGGACGGCACGTTGACCGTCGTCAAGCAGGTCGATGCCGATCACTATCGCGACGTGGCGAACGTGCCAACCCAGCCGAGCGCACGCACGCTGGCGCTCGATCCGCAAAGCCATCTCGTCTATCTCGTCGCCGCGAAGTTCGGACCGAAGCCGGAGCCGACCAAGGAGCAGCCGCATCCGCGTGCGCCGGTGCTCGACGGCAGTTTCAGGGTGCTCGTCGTAGGCAGCGATGCGGGCGCCGACAGACCTTGACGCAGCACGATCCGCATTCCGCGGCAAATCCACGACAGAGGGTTTCATGAAAGCGAAGATCACGGGTACGACGATGCCGGTGCTGGAAATCGGGCTGCAAGGCAACGGCCGGATCATTGCCGAGCCCGGCGAGTTCTCGTGGATGACCGATGCGATGCGGATGCGTCGCGGCACCGAAGCCGCGGCGATATCGGCATCCGTGCGGCAACCGCCTACACGAGCTTCAAATCGCTTGCCCTGGTCTCGGGAAACACCTTGGTCAGTTGCGCGGGCGACAGCCCCCACATGCGCAGGTACATGCCCGCGAGCAGGCTGCGGTAGTCGTTGAGCACGGGGTAGTCGCGGTTCTGGTTGAGCGTGGACTGCTGCACCTTGACCTGCTCGCCAGCAATACGGCCGCCGTCGATGCCGCCGCCAAGTACCCAGTAGACCGAGCCGTGACCGTGGTCGGTGCCGCGGTTGCCGTTCTCGCGGAAGGTGCGGCCGAATTCGGAGACGACGACGACGACGGTGTTCTTCCATTCGTTGCCGAGTTCCTGTGCAAACGCCTTGAGGCCGTCGCCGAGGTTGGCGAGGTTGTAGGCGAGCTGGCCCTTCTCGCCGCCCTCGTTGACGTGCGTGTCCCAGCCGCCGATGTCGACAAAGCCGAGCCGGTACTCATCGCGCATGAGCTTGGCGATGCGCTGCGCCTCGACCGCGAAACCTCGCGCGCTGACCGCGCCGCGATTGGCCTGGTTCATCTCGGTCTCGAACTCCTTCGCGACATGCGCGCGCAGTTCGAGGCCGTCGTTGACCGCGCCCTGCAGGCGGTGGCCTTGGTACATCGAGGTGAGGATCGCGGCCTGGCGATCGTCGTAGTCCGGCTTGCCCACGGATTTGAGCGAGATGTTCGGGATGTCGCTCGCGCCGCGGAACGTCAGCGGCAACGCATCGGTGAACGCGATCGGTGCCGCTTTGCCCGTCAGCGTGCTGGACAGGCGCGCCATAAAGCCCGAGTTGAACTCGCCACGCGCCTGCGTCGGCTCGCCGCGTTCGATGTTGTCCTGCGTTTCGAAATGGCTGCGCGAGAGATCGTCGGTGCCGGCGAACGGCACGAAGGCGACCTGTTTGTTTTTATACATCTCGCCGATCGAGTTGCGAAGCCCGGGCGTCAAGGCCCAGTCGCTGTCCAGTGCGAGTGTGCCGCTGTCGGATTTCGGATCGGGTCGCGGCACGGCGATGTTCGGCCGCGAGGCGTAGTAGAAATCGCTCGCATACGGCACGAGCAGGTTCGCGCAGTCGTAGCCGCCGCGCAGGAACACGAGCAGGAAGCGCGGCGAGGAAAGCGATGCGGCGAACAGGCGTCCGGCCGTGGTGAGCAGCGGCAGCGCCGAAGTTGTGGCGGTGAGGCGAAGAAAGTGGCGGCGGTTCATCGTGGCACCTAGCGGGAGTTGAATTCGGGCGAGGCGAGCAGGAACGCGTTCCATTCCTGCTGCGAGGCCGATTGGTCGAGCGCGGCCAGCGTGGTCTTCGACAGGTAGGGCTGGATGCCGTCGTAGTAGAGCTTCGACGACAGTTGCGGAAAGCCGGTATCGACGCTCTTCGTGCCGTCGGCCGCATCGAACAGGCCCGCGTTGCCGTTGCCGATGATGCGCGCGATCTCGAAGCGCCGGCTCATCTGTCCGGAAGACGCCCACGCGTTCTCGGTCAGCGCGTAACCGTCGGGCGTCGAATGGCCGAACAAGGCCTCGCCCTGGTTGTTGAGCCAGGTGACGACCGGGTGCATGTTCGTGATCGTCTTGCCGTCGTAGGCGAGGCGCACGCTGGAGACGACGTAGTGCATCGGGTCCTTGAACTTCCGGCCGAGCGAGGCGGTGAATTCGTCGGAGTCGAACATGGTCCTCAGCACGGCGGCGATATCGCCGTCGCTGCGCTGGAACGTCTTCGCCATCGCATCGACGAGTTTCGGCGAGGGATCGTCGGCAACGAAATACGTGGCGAGCTTGCGCGAGACGAACCGTGCGCAGGCCGGCTGCTTGACGAGCAGGTCGACCGCGCGCTCGACTTCGTCGAAGCCGCCGCCGCGAATCTTCTGCCCGAGCAGCACGCGGTCGCCGAAATCGTGGCGCTCGGGATTGAACGTGAACAGGCCTTCGCGTACGAGATAGCGGCGCAGCGCGGGGCGCACCTTCGGATCATCGTGGTTCGTGTCGATGCCGACGCCGGTGAGGATTTTCGCCAGCTCCTGCACGTCGCCCTGCGTGTAGCCCGCGTCGACGCCGAGCGTGTGCAGTTCCATCAGCTCGCGCGCGTAGTTCTCGTTGATGTGGCTCTTGCCGTTCTGCGCGTTGTCGAGGTATTGCAGCATCGCCGGCGACTTCAGCGTGGCCAGGACGAGGTCGCGGAAATGGCCGAGCGCGTATGGGCGGATCGCCTGGTCGGCGTAGTCGCCGGCGAGGAACTTCACGTAGCCCTTCGGCGCGAACACGTTGAAGTGGTTGAGCCAGAACCAGACCAGTTGCTCCTTGAGCTGGCCGGGCGAGTAGATCGCGCGCAGCAGCTCGCGTCGCGTCGCCTCGTAGGCCATCTTGTTGCCCATGTCGTTGCGATCCTTGCGCGCGGTCTTCCTCATCTCCTCGTCGCCGAGCGCGTTGATCCGCTTCTGCTCGGCGACTTCGACGACGACGAGCTTGGCCGCCGAATCGTGGGCGATGTCGAGATGGTCGATCTGCGCCTGCACGGGCGCGGGCAGCTGGTCGTTCCTGCCGGCGAGCTGCTCGTCGAGGAAACGCCGGCGGCCGAGCTCGCGGAAGCGCGCGACGGTCGCGCTGTCGAGGCCCCAGGTGACGCGGTCGAGCCAGAGCGCGTCGTCACGGCTCAGCGTGGCGGGCGTATTTGCGGCCTGCGCTGCGCCGGCGCCCGCGACCAGCAGCGCGACGGCGTGAAGGATTCGTGATCGGGTCATGTCCGTGTGCGGCGCCGAGGAGAGGTACGACCTCTAACGGACGACGCGCCGATCGGATGACAGCGCCGTGCGCGCGTTTCGCCGTTTGGCCGGGCTTCAGCGTTCCCTGTCAACGCGCCGCGACGAGCCTCGTTGTTGCGGATCGTGCGCAGCCCCGCTGCGCCTCCACCACCGCCAAGGGAGAATCCACATGCAACGCAAACTGATCGCCACGACCATCGCCGCCGTCCTGCTTTCGTTCGGCGCGCACGCGCAGAATGCCGCGAGCGAAACCGCGCGCGACACGGATCAGCAGAAACGCATCGAGCAGGGCCTGCAGTCCGGCCAGCTGTCGACGAAGGAAGCCGCCGGCCTGGAACGCCAGGAGCGGCGCATCGACGCCACCGAAGCGCGCGACATGAAGGACGGCAAGCTCAGCGCCGGCGAGAAGGCGCAGATCCAGCGCGAGCAGAACCGCGCCAGCGCCGCCATCACCAAGGACAAGCACAACGCGGTGACCGGCAACCCGAACTCCGTCTCTTCGCAGCGCATGCAGGCCGACGTGCAACGCAACGTCAACCAGGAGGCGCGCATCCACCAGGGCGTGCGTTCCGGAGAGCTGAGCAACAAGGAGGTCGGCTCGCTCGAGCGCGGCCAGGCGCACGTCGACCGCGCCGAGGCGCGTGCGGGTGCGAACGGCCATGTCGGTGCCGGCGAGCAGGCGCGCATCCAGGGCAGGGAAAACCGCCAGAGCGCGCGCATCCACAACAAGAAGCACAACGACACGCTGCGCGCGACGACACCGTAGGGCGCCTCGAAAAACCTGCTCCGTTCGATGTTGCGCGCCGGCGGTGCTCGAACTGCGGGGCAGGATGCCGAAGCGAACATTCGCGCAGCGAATGGCCCGAAGGGCGAGTCGCGGATGCGACGAGTCATCCTCACATACTCGTGCGCATGCACCGGTTCCTGCGCTCCGGCGTCGCGCCCGATCCTGGACAAGATCGGCTCTTCGCTCGCAACGGTTTTTCGCCGCGCCCGTAGTTCATCACGCCCCGCGCCGCGGACCGGCTCGCCGCGGCGCGGGCGAGGTTTCGTCAAACCGTCACAATCGTGTCGATAATCTGCGGATTGCCTTTGAAAGGGATCCGCTCATGTCTCGTCCGCTCAATCTGGCCGCTGTCGCCGCGGCCGGTCTCTGTGTCCTGCTCGGCGCCGGCGTTGCCGCTGCGGCGAAAAACGGCCCAGCGCAGGCGATCGACGTCGCCACGGTCAAGCATCCCGACGGCGAGACGCCGGCATGGTGGTTCCGCGCCGGCGCGGCGGCCGCGGCGGCGAACCGCGCCGATCTTGCTCCGGCGAAATCGAAGGCGAAGAACGTCATCGCCTCGCCGCAGGCGAGAAATGTCATAGTGTTTCTCGGCGACGGCATGAGCGCGGCGACGATCGCCGCGGCGCGCATCCTCGAGGGCCAGCGCAAGGGCCAATCGGGTGAAGAGAACCGGCTGAGCTTCGAGACCTTCCCGTACACCGCGCTGTCGCGCACCTACACGACCGATTTCCAGACACCCGATTCCGCGGGCACGATGACCGCGATCATGACCGGCATCAAGACGCGCTCAGGCGTGATCGGCGTCAACCAGCTCGGCAAGCGTGGCGACTGCAAGGGCGCGCAGGGCAACGAGGCCGTGACCGCGCTCGAGCTTGCCGCGCGCGCCGGCATGGCGACCGGCGCGGTGACGACGACGCGCATCACCCACGCGACCCCGGCCGCGACCTACGGCCACCTGCCCGAGCGCGACTGGGAATACGACATGGCGATGCCGGACGAGGCGCGCGAGCAGGGCTGCGTCGACTTCGCGCGCCAGCTCGTCGAGTTCCCGTTCGG
Organism: Pseudomonadota bacterium; assembly: GCA_018240505.1. Lineage (GTDB taxonomy): Bacteria > Pseudomonadota > Gammaproteobacteria > Xanthomonadales > Rhodanobacteraceae > Rudaea. Next base: position 39,140 of record JAFEFQ010000256.1, on the reverse strand, counting down.
CGGCGGCCTCAACGTCGCGCTCGGCGGCGGTCGCACCGAGTTCATGCCGGCGCCGCAGCCCGACCCGCAGTACGACGGCCTGATCGGCAAGCGCCTGGACAAGCGCGACCTGATCAAGGAATGGCAGGCCAGGCCCGGCGCGGCCTATGTCTGGAACGCCGAGCAGCTCGCCAAGATCGATCCGGCGAAAACGAAGCACCTGCTTGGCCTGTTCAATCCCGAGCACATGCAGTACGAGTACGAACGCACGCTCGACAAGCCGGTGAAGGAGCCGAGTCTGGCCGACATGACTCGGGCTGCGATCAACGTACTCAAAGATAATCGGAATGGATTTTTTCTGATGGTCGAAGGCGGCCGCATCGACCACGGCCACCACGCGGGCAACGCCTATCGCGCGTTGACCGAAACGATCGCGTTCTCCGACGCGATCCGCGCGGCGAGCGAACTGACCAGCGCGGACGACACGCTGATCCTCGTCACCGCCGACCACTCGCACACGATGACGTTCGCCGGCTATGCCAACCGCGGCAACCCGATTCTCGGCAAACTGCGCGGATCGAGCGGCGAGGGCGCACCGACCAAGGAACTCGCGCGCGACGCGATCGGCCGCTCGTTCACCACGCTCGGCTACGCCAACGGCCCCGGCTATGCCGGCGAAACCGACCGCGAAGCGGAGGGCGCGAAGAAGTATCCGCACAACGCGACCGCGTTCTTCGCGGCGAAAAAGGGCCGCCCCGATCTCGACCAGATCGACACCGAGGCGCCGGACTACATGCAGGAATCGGTCGTGCCGCTCGGTTCGGAAACGCACAGCGGCGACGACGTCGCCGTGTTCGCGCGCGGCCCCGGCGCGGCCGCGGTGCACGGCTCGCTCGAACAGAACGCGCTGTTCCATCTGATGGCGCAGGCGAACGAGCCGATCCGCAGGCAACTCTGCGCGCTCGGCAGTTGCAATGCCGACGGCGTGCCGGTGGAACTGCCGGAGTACAGCAAGCTGCGCGCGACGGCCGCCGCGGCGCATTGATTCGCGTGCCCGGGTTGAGCGTACGCTGCATGGACGCCGCGTGGGGTCATTCGCGCCGGGCGCGGGAAAATTGTCGCGCGCCGGGTGCAATTCTCCTCATTCGCACTATCATGGCGAAGCGGCTGAGGCCGCGTTTTCGTCAACAGTCGTGACCGGCGCGGCGCCCTCGGCGGCCCACGCGCCGTCTGGAGGAGGGAGCATGGCCGAAGTCGTAGCAGCCAAGGTGCCGGATATCGGCGATTACACCAACGTGCCGGTGATCGAGATCCTGGTCAAGCCGGGCGACACCGTGACGAAGGACCAGGGCCTGGTCACCCTCGAATCGGACAAGGCGACGATGGAAGTGCCTTCCTCGGTCGCCGGCGTGGTGAAGGAAATCAAGGTCAAGCTCGGCGACGAGATCTCCGAAGGCCACGTCGTCGCTCTGATCGAAAGCGGCGATGCCGCCGCTCCTGCGCCGGTCGCGGCGAAGGCCGCCCCGGCTGCCGCGGCGAAAGCCGAAGCGCCAGCGCCGGCTCCGGCGGCTGCCGCGGGCGGCGGCGTGCAGGAAGCCAAGGTGCCCGATATCGGCGACTACACCGGCGTGCCTGTCATCGAAATTCTGGTCAAGGTCGGCGACACTGTGAGCAAGGATCAGGGCTTGGTCACGCTCGAATCCGACAAGGCGACGATGGAAGTGCCTTCCTCGATCGCTGGCGTGGTGAAGGAGATCAAGGTCAAGGTCGGCGACGAAATCTCGGAAGGCCATGTCGTCGCGCTGATCGAAGCGGCGGGCGGCGCATCGGCTCCCGCGCCAGCTCCGGCGGCCGCGAAGGCCGCAGCGCCCGTGCAAGCTGCGCCCGCGCCGGCTGCGATGCCTGCACCAGCGGCGCCTGTCGTTGCGTCGGGCAGCCCGGCCTCGCCGCCGATCAACTTCGGCGCCGACACGGTCATGCCGGACAAGGTGCCGTACGCCAGCCCGTCCGTACGCATGATCGCGCGCGAGCTTGGCGTCGACCTCAGCCTCGTGAAAGGCAGCGAGCGCAAGGGCCGCATCACCAAGTCGGACGTGCGTGCCTACGTCAAGCAGGTTCTCACCAGCGGCGGCGCGGCGCCGAAGGCCGCGGCCGGCGGCGGCGGCGCGGGCCTCGACCTGCTGCCGTGGCCGAAGGTCGATTTCGCCAAGTTCGGCGAGGTCGAGATCAAGCCGCTGTCGCGCATCCAGAAGATTTCCGGCGCCAACCTCGCGCGCAACTGGGTGATGATCCCGCACGTCACCCACAACGACGACGCCGACATCACCGAACTCGAAGCGCTGCGCGTCGCGCTCAACAAGGAATACGAGAAGGCCGGCGTCAAGTTCACCATGCTCGGCTTCCTGATCAAGGCCGTCGTCGCCGCGTTGAAGAAGTTCCCGCAGTTCAACGCCTCGCTCGACGCGAGCGGCGAGAACCTCGTGCTGAAGAAGTATTTCCACATCGGCTTCGCCGCCGACACGCCGAACGGCCTCGTCGTGCCGGTGCTCAAGGACGCCGACAAGAAAGGCATCGTCGACAGCGCGAAGGAAATCTCCGCGCTCGCGGCGAAGGCGCGCGACGGCAAGCTCGGTCCCGCGGAAATGTCGGGCGGCTGCTTCTCGATCTCCTCGCTCGGCGGCATCGGCGGCACTTCGTTCACGCCCATTGTGAATGCGCCCGAAGTCGCGATTCTGGGAGTCACGAAGTCGGCCATGAAGCCGGTCTGGGACGGCAAGGCGTTCCAGCCGCGCCTGATCCTGCCGCTCAGCTTGAGCTACGACCATCGCGTGATCGACGGCGCGCTCGCCGCGCGCTTCACCGCGTACCTGGGCCAGTTGCTGGCCGACATGCGCCGCGCGATGCTCTGATCGAGGACCGAAGCTATGGCCACCACCGAAGTCAAAGTCCCCGATATCGGCGACTACAGCAACGTTCCCGTCATCGAAATCCTGGTCAAGCCGGGCGACACCGTGACGAAAGACCAGGGCCTCGTCACGCTCGAATCGGACAAGGCGACGATGGAAGTGCCGTCTTCGGTCGCCGGCGTGGTCAAGGAAATCAAGGTCAAGCTCGGCGACGAGATTTCCGAGGGGCATGTCGTCGCGATTCTCGAAACAGATGCTTCCCTTCTCCCACCGGGAGAAGGTGCCCGAAGGGCGGATGAGGGAAGGGCTTCAGCGAGCGCTACTGCGGCGGGAAATGCCTCTCCCTCACCCGCGCCTGCGGCGCGATCTCTCCCGGAGGGAGAGGTGAAGCAAGGGGCGCCGAAAGCCGCGGGCGCCTCGGGCCGCAAGGCCGATATCGAATGCCAGGTCGTCGTGCTCGGCTCCGGTCCCGGCGGCTACACGGCCGCGTTCCGCAGCGCCGACCTCGGCATGAACACCGTGCTGATCGAGCGCTATGCGACGCTCGGCGGCGTCTGCCTCAACGTCGGCTGCATTCCGTCGAAGGCGCTGCTGCATGCGGCGAAGGTGATCGACGAGGCCAGCCACGCCGCCGACATCGGCATCGACTTCGGCGCGCCGAAGATCGACATCGGCAAGCTCGGCGGATTCAAGAACAAGGTCGTCGCGCAGCTCACCGGCGGCCTCGCCGGCATGGCCAAGCAGCGCAAGGTGACGGTCGTGCAGGGCACGGGCAAGTTCGTGTCGCCGAACGAGATCGAAGTCGAGACGGCAGACGGCAAGAAGCTCGTCCACTTCGAGAAGGCGATCATCGCCGCGGGCTCGCAGGCGGTGAAGCTGCCGGGCTTCCCGTGGGACGACCCGCGCATGATGGATTCGACCGACGCACTGCTGCTGCAGGACGTGCCGAAAAAACTGCTCGTCGTCGGCGGCGGCATCATAGGTCTGGAAATGGCCTGCGTCTACGACGCGCTCGGCGCGCAGGTCACCGTGGTCGAGCTGTTGGATCAGCTGATGCCCGGCGCCGATCCCGACCTGGTCAAGCCGCTCGCGACGCGTCTGTCGAAGCGCTACGCAGGCATCCATCTGAAGGTGAAGGTCGCGAAGATCGAGGCGACCAAGGACGGCCTGAAGGCCACGTTCGAAGGCGAGAAGGCACCCGAGCCGCAGCTCTACGACCGCGTGCTTGTCGCGATCGGCCGTGCGCCGAACGGCAGGAAGATCGATGCGGACAAGGCCGGCGTCGCCGTCACCGACCGCGGCTTTATTCCGGTCGACAAGCAGATGCGCACGAACGTGCCGCACATCTTCGCGATCGGCGACCTCGTCGGCCAGCCGATGCTCGCGCACAAGGCGACGCACGAGGGTAAGGTCGCCGCCGAAGTCTGTGCGGGGCAGAAGAGCGAGTTCGTCGCGCGCGTGATTCCGAGCGTGGCCTACACCGATCCCGAAGTGGCCTGGGTCGGCGTCACCGAAGGCGAGGCGAAGGCCAAGGGCATCAAGGTCGGCATCGGCAAGTTCCCGTGGGCCGCCTCGGGCCGCGCGATCGGCATCGCGCGCACCGAAGGCTTCACCAAGCTGATCTTCGACGAGGCCACGCACAAGATCATCGGCGCCGGCATCGTCGGCGTGAATGCGGGCGACCTGATCTGCGAACTCGCGCTCGCGATCGAAATGGGTTGCGAAGCAGCCGACATCGGCCTGACCGTGCATCCGCATCCGACGCTGGGCGAGTCGATCGGCATGGCGGCGGAGGTGTACGAGGGGACGATCACCGATCTGTACATCCCGAAGAAGAAATGATCTTCATATTGGGTCGGCGCTTGGTGGGTGCATATTTTCTGGTGGCAAGCTTTTCGACGATTGCTTGCTCGCCGCCAGAGAAAGTGGACCCGCTTGTCGACCGGCTTCGCGATGCAAAGAACGTCTTTTTGGCACAAGTCCAAAAAGTCGAATTCAAGACTGTACTTGGTGCGAACGACAAGCGCGGTGTGCTTTGGGTGGTTGGCCATGATAAACAGCCATCCAAGTCCGTCTGGTGGGACGGTGTTGCAACTATGGGGCCGGTGTTTCGCGGCCACCCACCTTCGACGCTGAGCTTTCGTTTCAACAGCAACTGGTGTGGTGGCGTCGAATTCCGGCCTGGAGACTGGTATTTATTTGTCCTTGGTGACCTGCCTGGAATGATCGTAGTGACAGATCGCGATTGGGAAGCTATCAGGCATTTCGGGAATTACGATTTGCCAGTCGTCTTCGAGCAAGCGAACTTCAATCCAATAACCAGTCTAATTGAGACTGCGCTGGCTACTCCCACGAAAGAGAGCATTGAGCGTCTCAGAAGATGGTCGAGTGGAGTGGGAGGGGATCCACCTCCACCGGAGCCGCAGAAGTAAGAAGCGCAAATTACTTACGCTTTTTCTGCGCCAGATTGGATGCATCGCTCGATATCTCGCCCGGCACGATCTGTGCCGCCACTTCATAGTGCCGCACCAGCGGCTCCATCTGCAGCAGGTACTGCTCGTCCTCGGGATAGTAGACGGCCTTCTCGGGATTCTCGCCGGCGAATTCGTGCACGGCGCTCATCGATTCCCAGAGCGAGATCAGCATGAATTCGCAGTGCTCGCCCTGGATGCGGCGCAGCACGGTGACGCCGCGGTTGCCGGGCGTCTTCGCGTAGTCGGCGAGGCCGGTGCGGTCGAGGTAGGCGAGGTAGTCGTCGGCCTTTTCCTTGAGCGTGATTCCGCGCCAGATGCGAGCGATCATGCATGACTCCGCGCCGTTGCCGAGTAGCGCACAGCATAGCGCAAGCGGCGTTGCGGCTTGCGAAATTTGCGTTGCACGATGCGGCCACGGGCGGCGTTGCCGTTAGACTGCGCCGATCTCGATTGCGGAGCCCGGCTTGTCCACGATTCTGGTTTTCGGTGCGAGCGGGGTGATCGGCGAATTCCTGCTGCCGCGACTCGTCGCGCGCGGCGAGCGCGTGCTCGCGGTCAGCCGCACGGCGGCTGCCCGTGCGCACGCGGCGGAGAAAGTCGAATGGCTGCGCGGCGATCTCTGCGCCGCGATGCCGGCGTTGCCGCAGGCCGACATCGTGCTCAGCCTCGGTCCGCTCGATGCATTCGCGGCGTGGTTCGCGCGTGCGACGCCGGCGCAAGTGCGCCGCGTCGTGGCGATCAGTTCGATGAGCGCGGAAAGCAAGCGCGACTCGGTCGATGCCGCCGAGCGCGAATTGAGCGCGCGTCTGCGCGCCGCGGAAACATTGCTGATGCAATCCGCGCGCGAACGCGGCGCCGAGTGCACGGTCCTGCGCCCGACCCTGATCTACGGCACCGGCCGCGATCGCAGCCTCGCCCCGATCGCGCGTTTCGCGCGGCGCTGGCGCGTGCTGCCGGTGCCGTACGGCGCGAGCGGGTTGCGCCAGCCCGTGCACGCCGCCGATCTCGCCGCCGCGTGTCTCGCCGCGTCCACGAGCGAATCCACTTCGGGAAAGGTATACCAGGTCGGCGGCGGCGAGCGCCTGCGCTTCGACGCGCTGCTCGCGCGCATCGCGGCCGGGCCGCCGCGTCTGGCGTGGCCGCTGCCGCTGCCTTTGATGTTGGTGCGCGCGGGCGCGCGCCTGCTGCGCGGGCGCGTGAGTGCCGGTGCGCTCGCGCGCCTGACCGAACCGCTGATCGCGGACAACACGGCGGCGGCGCGCGACTTCGGCTATGCGCCGCGCGCGTTTCGCGCGCAGGATGTGCTCGGCAGTACGGATTCGACCGGCGCCGATTGACGGCCCGGAGAGCAAAGCGGAAGATCGCAGCCGGAGAGGGGAGCATTGCATGGCTGCTGCGCAGACGATGGGGAGATCTGCAGAAACCATCGTTCGTCCGCGTCTGCTTGCACCGCCGCTGCGTGCAGGCGTGGTGCTGCGGTGCAGCGAGCCGAGCCGGCGAGTTCTCGGCATAATTCTCAAAACAAGCGTTTGAATTTTTCGTCACCTACCCCAGCATGCCGCCTTTTGCGGAGGAGAAAACCATGCGCAGATTTGCTCTTCGCCCCCTGATTCTGCCGTCCCTGCTGCTGACGGCGCTTGCCGGCCAGAGCGCGCAGGCGTACGACTACACCGCGCCGGTACCGCTGCGCACGACGGCGAAATTCGATCCGACCACGAGCACGGTGCCGTTCCCGACCGACCTGCTGCGCCAGGGCTCGAAGGATCTCACCCTGAACATTCCGATCGCGACCGGTACGCCGGCCGCGCAGGCCGCCGTATACAACGCGCTCAACGCGCTCGACGGCTTCAGCACGACCGCGCCCTGGAGCACGACGTTTGCCGGTCCGTTGACCGCGAGCAGCGTCTCAGGCGGCAGCGGCAAGAGCGTGCATCTGTTCGAGGTGAAGACGGATTCGGCGACCGGTGCGGTTCTCGGCATCGTGCGCGAACTCGCCTCGCCGCAGGAATACGTGGCCACGCTCGCATCGAATGCGGTTACCGGAGCGACGCTCGCGATCGTGCCGACCAAGCCGCTCAAGCAGCTCACCTCGTACATGGCCGTGCTGACCAACGGCATCACCGACGCCGGCGGCGCGCCGGTGCGCCAGTCGCTGATCTACGGTTTCGCCAAGCGTACGAGTCCGCTGTGCGCGAACGGCGCTTCCACTTTTCCGGCGCTGGCCGACGCGCAGGCATGCGCGCTCGAACCGCTGCGCCAGCTGACCAACCTGCAGGAAGCCGCGGCGAAGACGGCCGGCGTCGATCCGGCCAGCATCGTGCTGTCGTGGACGGCGACCACGCAGGCGACGACGGTGGTGATGCAGGCCCTGACCGGCAAGATCGACGCCGTACCGAACCAGAGTCCGTTCCTGGTATCGACCGGCGCCAACCTGTCGCAGGTCAACAGTGCCCTGCCGCCGATAGCGGATGTCTATGCCGGATCGATCGGCGTTCCCTACTATCTGGGCGCTCCGACGGCCACGAATCCCGCCGCGCCATTGACCGCCTATTGGCAAGCCAGCCCGGGCGCCTACATTCCGCCATTCAACAAGCTGGGCCTGGATCCGACCTCGACCAACGTCACCGTGGCCAATCCGTTCCCGGTCGCGGGGTCGGTGCAGCGCGTTGCCCTCCTGGCCACCATCCCGAATGCGAACTCGGGCAATACGAAGCCGGCGGCGGGTTGGCCCGTCGTCATCTTCCAGCACGGCATTACCGGCAATCGCACGAACATGCTCGGCGTCGCCGGTGCGCTTGCCGCGGCAGGATTCGCGGTGATCGCGATGGACCTGCCGTTGCACGGCATCACCGACAAGACCAACCCGTTCTACCGCAACCAGCTCCTCGGCCTGATTCCGGAAGACGTGTTGCCGACCGAGCGCACTTTCGACCTCGATCTGCAGAACAACTCGACCGGCGCCAGCGGGCCTGACGGCAACATCGATTCCTCGGGCAGCTATTTCATCAATCTGACCAGCCTGCGCACCTCGCGCGACAACCTGCGCCAGGGCGTCGCCGACATGCTGCAGCTGCGCAGCGCCATTCCGTCGGTGCGCGACAACAGCGGCACGCCAGTGTTCGATGCCTCGCGCGTGGCCTTCATGGGTCAGTCGCTCGGCAGCATCGAGGGCACCACGTTCATGGCGCTCGCAGCGACGCCGAACACGGCCGTGCAGAACGCCGTGCTCAACGTGCCGGGCGGCGGCATCACCAATCTGCTCGTTGCTTCGCCGACGTTCGGCCCGGTCATCCTCGCCGGCCTCGGCGCGGCCGGCATCAAGCCGGGCACGGCCGATTTCAACACCTTCGTCGTCGCCACGCAGACCGTGATCGACTCGGGCGATCCGATCAACTACGCGGGCGATGCCGGCACCGGCGCCGTGCTCGCGGGCAAGAACCTGTTCGCGCAGGCGGTCGTCGGCGGCAGCCCGCAGTTGCCCGGCGATGCGCTCAATGCCAACCTCTATGACGCCAACGGCAAATGGCTGCCCGACCAGGTGATCCCGAACACGGTCAGCGGCGCGCCGCTGTCGGGCGGCCTGCCGATCATCGCCGCACTCGGTCTGACGCGGATCAGTTCGACGACGCAGTCGGCGACCGGCATCCACAATTCGGTGCAGTTCGTCGCCGGCACGCATTCCTCGCTGCTCGACCCGACGCCTTCGCCGCAGACCACGGTGGAAATGCAGACCCAGGCCGCAAGCTTCTTCGCGACCAACGGGGCGGCCGTGCAGATCACGAACAGCGCGGTCGTGAAGCCATAAACCCGGAACCTCCAAGGACCATCTCGCCATGATCAAGATCAAACAACCGCAGCGAATCGTTCCGGCTCTGGGCGCGCTGAGCTTCGCCGTCGCCGCCTGTCTCGTCAGCCAGGGCGCGCACGCCAGCGCGTTCCAGCTCACCGAAAACTCCGCGCAGGGCCTCGGCCGTGCACAGGCGGGCGGGCCGGCTACGCCGGGCGATTGCTCGGCCGTGGTCAACAACCCGGCCGCGATGAGCGATTTCACCACGTCGTGCCTGGGCGGCAACCTCGCCGCAATCTATTTCAGTGCCAAGTTCCACGGCAGCGGCCAGGATGTCTTCGGCAACCCGCTGACCGGCGGCAACGGCGGCGATGGCGGCACGACCAAGCCGGTGCCCTCGATCTATTACATCCGCCCGATCAATGAGCAGCTCGTCGTCGGCGCCGGCCTGTCCGCGCCGTTCGGCTTCCAGACCGAATACGACGATCGTTGGGTCGGCCGTTACCAGGGCGTCAAGACCAAGCTCGAATCACCGGCGCTGACCTTCGCCGGATCGTGGAAGTTCAACGACCAGTTCTCGCTCGGCGCGAGCCTGATCGTGCAGCGCACCTCCGCGACCCTGGTGCAGGATATCGACTTCGGCGCCGTGCTCGCCGGCCCGACCGGCGGTGCGATCCTGCCGCAGGAAGGCGACGGCCAGGGCGGCCTCAAGGGCGACGACGTCAGCTACGGCTTCGGCCTCGGCGCACTGTGGAAGCCGACCGCGAACGATCGCCTCGGCATCAACTTCCATTCGCAGATCGACCACACGCTCGAGGGCAACGGCACGTTCAAGGTGCCTTCGAACCTGCTGCCGCTGCTCGGCGGCGCGTTCGTCAACACGCCGGGCAAGGCCGATCTCAACACGCCCTGGTTCGTCAACCTCGGCTGGTGGCACACGTTCAACGATCGCTTCAGTCTCGGCGTCAACGCGAGCTACACGCACTGGTCCAGCTTCAAGACATTGCAGATCGTCTACGAAAATCCCAAACAGCCGGCCTCGACCCAGGACTTCAGCTACAAGAACACCTGGTTCACCTCGATCGGCGGTGACTACAAGCTCGACAACCAGTGGACGCTGCGTGGCGGCCTCGCCTACGATGAGACACCGACGTCCGACGCGCACCGCGATCCGAAGGTGCCGGACAACTCGCGCACCTGGCTGTCGATCGGTGCGGGCTACCAGTACAGCAACAATCTGCGCTTCGACGCATCGTTCCTGCATCTGATCGTCGACGATGCCAAGATCAACGACACTTCGGTGTTCAAGAGCACGCTGACCGGTGCGTTCAAGGTTAGCGGCGATGTGCTGACGATCGGTGCGCAGTACACGTTCTGAAGATTCCGCTTGCAATACGCGGGTGAAACATTCGAGGGCCGGCGATTTCGCCGGCCTTCTTTTTTCTCCGTCAATAGGCAATGCCGATGCGTCGCATCAGCTTGGCGGCGATCCACGCGGGACCGATCAGCAGATAGGCGAGGTCGGTCAGGAACGAGGGTTTCCTGCCCTCGATCTTGTGGCCGATAAACTGGCCCACCCATGCAATCACAAACACCATGATCGCCAACCACATCAGTTGCGACGCGCCGAGCACACGGTACAGCGCCTCGGTGACGAGGCCGAACACGACGAACACCGCGAGCATGGCGAACGCGAGCGGGCGCGACAGGCGCAGGTAGAACGCGAACGCGAGCACCATCGCCGCGGCGGCCCAGAGCCCGGCCCGGCCGAGCATCGCCGGCACCGGTACGACCCAGAGCAACGCGACCACGGTCCACAGGATCGCCGGCACGCAGATCCAGTGGATCGCGATATTGGTCGGGTTGCGGTGGTCCTCGCTGTAGTTGCCGAGCCAGCGGTCGACTTCGCGGCGGGCGTCGCCGGCCGGATTCAGTGTCGTGTCGTTCATCGCGGTACCCATGCGCAGTTTCCGTGGCGCGAGCATAGCGCGCGCGGCACATGGCGCAAGGGCCCGCGCAGCTGCGCGGGGAGGGCAAACCGGTCAGATCATCGTCGAGCGCCACAGATGCAGCACCGCATAGGCGCGGTACGGGCGCCACGCTTGCGACATTTCCTCGAGCGCGCGCGTCGTGACCGGCTGGCCGTCGCGCGCCACCGCCTTGCGCAGGACGATGTCGCCGGCCGGAAACGCGTCGGTGTGGGCGAGGCCGCGCATGGCGAGGTAGTGCGCCGTCCACTCGCCGATGCCGGGCAGCGCGGTCCACATGTGCACGAACTCGGCGAGCGGGCGCTCGGCGCGGAAGTCGACGCGGCCGTCGCGTACCGCCGCGGCAAGCGCACGCAGCGTCGCGATGCGCGCGCCGGTGATGCCGAGTCCGCCGAGGTCGGCGTCGGCGAGCGCGGCCGGCGTCGGGAACAGGTATACCTTTCCACTTTGTGGCGTCTGCACCTCGTGGCCGAAACGGCGCACCACGCGCTCGGTCAGCGTGCGCGCGGCGGCGACCGTGACCTGCTGGCCGAGCACGGCACGGATCGCGATCTCGAAACCGTCCCAGCCGCCGGGCAGGCGCTGGCCGGGATGCCGCGCGACGCAGGCCTTCAGCTGCCGGCGGCGGCCGAGATGCGCGTTGATCGCGGCGATGTCCGCATCGAGATCGAACATGCGGCGCACGCGTGTGGCGATGTCGGGGGCGTGTGCGGCATCGACGCCGTCGATGCTCAGGTCGAGCGCGTGGCCGCGCGCCGCGCGCGTGACGGTGAATTCGCCGACCTCGCCGCCCAGGATGAAGATGCGCCGATAACTTTGCTCGTCGACGTGCTCGACACCCGGGATCGCGCGCCTGGCGAAGAAGCCGAGCAGGTTGGCGAAATCGTGCGGCGGCTGGTAGTCGAGGCGTGTCCGCGCGCTCACGCATCAAAACCCGTAACGCAGGAAACCACCGTCGACCGCGATGCATTCGCCGGTGATGTACGCCGCGGCGGGCAGGCAGAGAAAGGCGATCCCGGCGGCGACCTCCTCGGGCTCGCCGACGCGGCCCATCGGCGTGCGCGCCAGCACTTCGTCGAGATATTCCTCGTCGGCGAGCTTGACCGCGGTGCGCTGGGTGCGGATGTACCACGGCGCGACCGCGTTGACGCGGATGCCGTCCTCGGCCCATTCGCAGGCGAGGTTGCGGGTCAGCTGCGCGAGCGCGGCCTTGGTCATGCCGTAGGGCGAGCCGGTGCGCACGTGGGTCAGGCCGGACACCGAACTGACGTTGACGATCGCCGCATTGCCGTGCTCGGCGAGCTGCGCATGGGCGAGGCGGCTCATCTCGAATGCGCTCATCACGTTCACTTCGATCAGCTTGCGCACCTCGGCTTCGTCGTAGTCCAGCGTCGGCTTGCTCGTGTTGCCGCCGGCGTTGTTGACGAGGATGGACAGCGGCAGCTCGAGGTCGGCGACCCAGTCGAACACTTCGCGGCGCTGTTCGGCGTCGGCGACGTCGGCGGCGAAGCTGACGATGTCGCCGTCGGGAAATTCCTCGGCCAGTTCCGCGCGCGCCGACTCCAGATGCGCCTCGTCGCGCGCGACCATGAGCACGTCGGCGCCGAGCAGGGCGAACTCGCGCGCGGTCGCGAGGCCGATGCCGCGGCTCGCGCCCGTGATCAGGGCGACCTGTCCGTCGAGTCGCCAGCGTGCCGCATTCGTCGTCATGATGATGATCTCCGCGAAACGTGGCCGCCTGGCCTGTACAGGTGCGGTTCCACGGCGCAGACTTTAACGACTGGTTCCGGAGTTCGCCATGCGTATCGCCACGTTACCGATCCTCGCCCTCGCCGCGATCTCCGTTTCTTGCTCGCGCAGCGTGCCGCCGCCCGCGCCCGTGGCTGCGCAGCCGGCAAAGCCGGCGGAAAGGCAGAAGACGGTGATCGACGCCCAGCTCAAGGCCCTCGACAAGGCGAAGGCCGTGCAGGACACGGTCGACCAGCAGAAGAAGGACATGGACAAGAAGCTGGAAGACGCGGGTGGGTGATGTAGCGCGTGCCTGTGCGTTCAACGGGATGACGGCATCGCGTTGAAACTGGATCCCGGCTCACCGCACATCCCCGTGCTGGCCGGGATGAGTTCATCCTGAACTCACTTGATTTCGCAGAAGCAGTAGGCGAACACGCCGACCTTGTTCGAATCGAGCGAGCGCAGCAGCTTGAGCTGGCCCTGCACGTCGGGCTGGGCGAGCAGGGTGCGCATCGATTCGGGCACCAGGCTCTGGACGAAACTCGCCGACGCGTCGTTCGACAGACCGACGACGAACCGCTCCCACGCCGACAGCGACTTCTCGACGTAGCGCACCTGGTAGTTGTCGCCGAGCTTGGCCGCCTGTGCCGCCGCCGCCGTCGCTTCGCGCAGGCCGCCGAGCTGGTCGACGAGGCCGCGTTCCTTCGCCTGCGCGCCGCTCCACACGCGGCCGCGCGCGATCGCGTCGATTTCCTCGGGTTTCTTCTTGCGCGCCGCGGCCACCTTGGTGATGAAATTCTGGTAGCCCTTGTCGATGATGCTCTGGATGATCTCGCCGACCTTCGGGTCGAGCGCGCGGCGCGGATCGAGCGCGCCGGCGAGCGAGGTCGTGCCGACGCCGTCGGTGTGCACGTTGAGCTTCGCCAGCGTCTTCGGGAAATTCATGAACAGGCCGAAGATGCCGATCGAACCCGTGATCGTGGTCGGCTCGGCAAAGATCTGGTCGCCGTTCATCGAGATCCAGTAGCCGCCCGAGGCGGCGACATCGCCCATCGAGACGACGACCGGTTTGCCCGCCGCCTTGGTCAGTTCGATCTCGCGGCGGATCAGCTCGGAGGCGAATGCGCTGCCGCCCGGCGAGTTGACGCGCAGCACGACGGCCTTGACGTTCTTGTTCTCGCGCGCCTGGCGCACGAGCTTGGCGGTCGATTCGCCGCCGACCGTGCCGGCGGCCTGGTCGCCGTCGAGGATCTCGCCCTGGGCGACGACGATGCCGACCTGCGGGCGCGCGTCGAGCGGATTCTCGGACTGCACGAGTGCGGCATAGTCCTGGAAATCGATCTGGCGGAAGCTGTTCTCCTGCTTGACGCCCTTTTCGATCAGCAGCGCCTCGGCCTCGTCGCGCGTGGCGAGCCGGTCGACGAGCCTGGCTTCGAGCGCGAGCTTGGCGAGATCGCCGTTCGCGGCCTTGATCGAGGTCGCGTAGTTGTCGATCTGCGCCGCGATCGCCTTCGGGTCGAGCTTGCGCGCGCTGCCGATTTCCTTGAGGTAGTCGCCCCAGACGCCGTTCATCCAGTACAGATCGGCTTCCTTCGACTCGGGCGAGGCGTCGTTGCGGATGTACGGCTCGGCGTAGGACTTGTACTCGCCGACGCGGAACAGGTGCACGTCGACGCCGAGCCAGTCGAGCGCGTCCTTGTAGTAGGTGCGGTAGCGGCCGAGGCCCTCGAGCAGCAGGTCGCCGTCGGGATGCAGCAGGATCTGGTTTGCGTGTGCGGCGAGCAGATACTGGCTCTGGCTCATCGCGTTCGACACGGCGACGACGTCCTTGCCCGCGGCCTTGAAGCGCTCGATCGCCGCGCCGATCTCGTGCAGCGTGGCGATGCCGGCCGAGGCGATCTGGTCGGGCTCGATGACGAGGCGCTCGATGCGCTTGTCGGCCGCCGCGGCATCGATCGCGCGGATCAGATCGCGCAGCTGCACTTCCTTGATCTTCTGTCCGAACGCGCCGGCGAACGCGCGCTGCGCCGGATCGGACGAGTATTGCTCGACGATGCTGCCTTTCGGATCGAGCACGAGCGCGGTGCGTTCCTGCAGCACGACCTTGCCGCCGCCCGCACGCAGCGCGACGAAAAAGACCAGCAGCAGGAACAGCGCGACCACGCCGAACACGAAGCGGCGGATGAAGTTGAACAGGTTCCAGGCCCAGACGAACAGGGTGGCGAATACGCCGCGGCTTTTCTCAGCCATACCGAATCTTCCTCGAAGAAGAGTATCCAAAGTGATCTGTGCGCAGATTAACCGAACAGGCGCCTGCCGGCATACGGCCTTAAGTCATGCCATTCGTGCGCGGCTCGCGCGCAGGAAGCGCAGGGTCAGCAGCACCGCAGCGGCGGTCAATCCGGCGGCCAGGCCCATCCACATCCCGCGTGCGCCGTAGCCCTGGCGAAAAGCCAGCCACCAGCCGACCGGCATGCCGACCGCCCAGTAGGCGAGGCTGGTGATGATCATCGGCATCGTCGTGTCTTTGAGCCCGCGCAGTGCGCCGCCGGCGGTGACCTGGATGCCGTCGGAGAGCTGGAAGATCGCGGCGAGGATGAGCAGCTGCGCGGCGAGCGCCGCGACCGCGGCGTCGTCCGTGTAGGCGCGCGCGATCGCATGCGGAAACACCGCCATCGCGGTCGAGGCGACGCACTGCGTGGCCAGCGACAGCGCCATGCCGGCGAGACCGGCCGCGCGCATGCCGTGTGCGTCGCCGCGGCCGACCGCGTTGCCGACGCGCACGGTCGTCGCCATCGCCAGGCCGAGCGGCACCATGAAGGTGACCGAAGCGACGTTGATCGCGACCTGATGGCTGGCCACGGTGACCGCACCGAGCGAGGCGATCAGCAACGCCGTGCACACGAACAGGCCGGCCTCCATAAGCAGCGCGACGCCCATCGGCACGCCGAGGCGCAGCAGCGCGCCGATCTCGCGCCAGCGCGGTGGCTCGAAATGCGCGAACGGCGCGATGTCGCGGTAGTTGCGGTGGCGGTGCAGGTACAGCGCGAACGCGACCGCCTCGATCCACAGCACGAGCGCCGTGGCCTCGCCCGAGCCTTGTGCGCCGCGCGGGGCGAAGCCGAGCTTGCCGTACATCAGCGTGTAGCCGATCGGTGCGAGCACGACGAGGCCGAGCAGGCCGAAGTACATCGTCGGCCGGGTCAGCGACAGGCCCTCGGACAAGCCGCGCATCGCGAAATACGCGGTCAGCGCCGGCGCGCCCCAGGCCACGGCGCGGATGAATTCCGTCGTGTCCTCGACGATGCCCGGGTCGACGCCGAAACCGGCCAGCAGCAGCGGTCCGACCTGGCGTACGAACAGCAGCAGGCCGATGCCGAGCAGCAATGCCATCCACAACGCCTGGCGGAACAGCGGGCCGATCTCGGCGCGCCGCCGCGCACCGGCGAGCTGGGCCACGCTCGGCGGCACCGACATCATCACGCCGATGCCGGTGACGATCGCGAGCGACCACACGCCGGCGCCGACCGCGACCGCGGCGAGCGTGTGCGCGTTGTAGTGGCCGGCGAGCATCGTGTCGACGACGTTCATGCCGATCGCCGAGAGCTGGCCGGCGATCAGCGGCAGCGCGAGGACGAGCGTGTCGCGCAATTCGCGCCCGAACGTGGCGGGCGCGGCAGCGGCGGCGGGAGCGGAAGGCATGAGGAAATCGGCAGACTGCGGTCGCGCAGTTTAGCCGATGCGGGTTCGCGACGAGGCGCAATCGGTGCACTCTACGTGCAAGCCAATCCGGGTTAGCATTGCGCGCCATGACCACGCCTACCGACGACAAAGCGCCGATCGACCCGTTGCCGCCCGTGCCGCTGCTGCCGCCGGAAGCGGCCATGCAGGATGCGCAATTCGGCATGCACGGCGCAGGCGGTCAATCCGCGCGTGCGCCCGTGCGCGCGACCTGCGCGAACTGCGGCACGCCCCTGCTCGGTCCGCACTGCTACGCCTGCGGCCAGCCGGTCAAGGGCATGGTGCGGCACCTGTCGAGCATTCTCGCCGACGCGGCCGACACGATCCTCAACATCGACTCGCGCATCTTCCGCTCGATCCTGCCGCTGTATTTCCGCCCGGGCTATCTCACCTGCGAATACTTCGAAGGCCGGCGCGTGCGTTACGTGACGCCGTTTCGTCTTTATTTTTTCCTCAGCATCCTCGCGTTCTTCCTCATGCAGTTCGCGATCGGCGACGCCAATTTCGGCAATACCGGGGAGGAGGACGCGGCCGATGCGATCGGCAAGGCGACGACGGTGGAAGAGGTGGCGAAGCAGCGCGACGCCGCACTCGCCGGTTTGCACAAGGCCGATTCGGCGGTGCCGGCCGCCGCCAACAAAGGCATCGAGAAGGCGACCCAGCTGATCGAGCGCCGTGCCGACAAGCGCCTGCAGTACCTGAAGAAGGTCGAGGAGGCCAAGGCCAAGGGCGAACCCGTGCCGTCCGATCCGGACAGCGACGATCTCAATTTCACGATCGCCGGCAAAACCTGGAACCCGAAGACGAATCCGGTGCACCTGGGCGGACCGAAATTCCTCGACGACAAGATCGCCCAGATGCTCGAACACGCGAAGGAGAATCTGGCCAAACTCGGCAAGGACCCCAAGCCGCTCGTTCTCGGCGCGATCGGCTCGCTGCCGCAGGTGCTGTTCGTGCTGATGCCGCTGTTCGCGCTGCTGCTGAAGATCTTCTACGTGTTCAAGCGGCGCCTGTACATGGAGCACATGATCGTCGCCCTGCACAGCCACGCTTTCATCTTCCTGTCGCTGTTCCTGCTCGTGCTCGTCGGCATGACGAAAAGCTGGGCGCAGGGTTCCGCGGAGTGGCTGCTACCCGTGCTGAACCTGCTGCTGTTCGTGATCGGCTGGTGGCTGCCGATCTACCTGTTCCTCATGCAGAAAAAAGTATACAAACAGGGCTGGATCATGACCACGCTGAAGTACGGCATGATCGGTACCTGCTACACGGTCCTGATCGCGTTCTGCGCGGGGGCGGCGTTTCTCGTCAGCCTGGCGACGGTATGAAATCTACTTGCTCGTCGCGAAGTCGGGTTTGAGTTCGCCGCTGCGCACCGCCGCGCTGACGTCGACGAAGGCGCCGTCGCGGTATTCGAGAAAGATCGCGCCGGCGGGTGGCGCCGCGCGCAGGTCTTCGCCCAGCGTGAAGTACAGCGCCTCGGTGTCGCCGATTTCGAGCACCGGAAACGGCTTGCCGGCCACTTCGAGCGGATGCAGGGGACGGTAGTCGTCGGCTTGCACGCTGCCCTTGCGCACGAAGTAGGTCCACGCCGGCTGCTCGGTACTGACCAGGCAGTGGGCGAGGCGCTCCGGCTGCGCGGCGAGGCCCTTGGCGATCGAGTCGCTCAAGCCCGTGAAACCCCACAATGCGGAGGTGTGTAAAAAGTATACCTGGCAGCCGTGTGCCGGCAACGCCGCCCGTGCGAGCGCGGCTTCGGCGGCGGCGAACGCAGCGGCCTGCCTGTCCGTGCCCGCTGCGTAGTCGCCGGCGATCTGCCGCGACAGCGGCACGAGCGCGAGCAAGGCGAGCAGGATGCCGGTGACCGACAGACGCAGGGCGGGCGACCTTGCCGTTGCCCGTTGCGGCGTCGTGATCAGCGCGAGGCCGCAGATCAGCCCTGCCAGGCCGAGATGAAAGAACCGCGACGGCACGATCAGGTTGAAGAAGAACAGGTCCGAACCGATGCCCGCGGCGAGATGCCTGGCTGCGACCGGCGCCTGGACCAGGCCCGGCAGCAGGATCAACACGAGCAGCGCCGCCGCGACGTGCAGGCGCGGCGATGACGCCGTGGTCTCGCGCCGTGCCAGCAGCGCGGCGGCGCCCCAGAGCACGACTGCCAGCGCGACGAGGACACAGGCCCAGCGCTGCGCGCGCGGATCGGCGAACAGGTAGACGGCGCCTGCGCGCAGCCAGTTCCATGTTCCGGTCGCGAACGCGGCCGTTGCCGGCAGATGCGTGCCGCCGCCGAACGATGTCGTCAGCATCGCGTGGCGCCAGGCGAGCCAGGCGAAGGTCAGCGCCGTGATCGCGGCCAGCGCGATCGTGCGCCGCTTCGCATCGAGTCGCGCGCGTGGCGCGATCGCGATCGCGGCAAAGGCCGCGGCCACGCCGACGACGCTGAGCTCCTTGCCCAGCAGCGCCGCGAGCAGGGCGCCGAGCAGGCCGAACAGCGTCGCCGCGCGCGCGTGCGCGGCATACGCGAGTGCGGCGCTGACCGCGAGCAGCGAGAACAGCGTGGCGAGCAGGTCGAAACGATCCGACAGCCACAGCGCCGTGCCGATCGCGAGCGGATGCGCGGCGTAAAGCGCGGCCCACGCCGCGTTCAGCGGCGCATCATGGCGCAGGCGTTGGAGCAAAGTATACAAAGCAGCAACACAGCCGAGATGCAGGACGAGGTTGAGCGCATACTGGGGCCACGCCGCGTCAGCGGCTATGGCAGCGACGAGCCACCACAGCAGCACGCCGAGCGGGCGAAAGTAGGCGTAGTCGGGGAAGTGGTTGTGCGTAAACAGCAGCCACGGCTGGTGCAGCAGGCGCACGAAGGCGAGAAAGGCGAAGTCGTCCTGGGCGAAAAACGCCTGCAGTCCCGGTGCGTAACACCAGGCGCCGAGGGCGAGTGCGATCAGCAGGCCGGCAATGCGCCAGCGGAGCGGCAGGCCGTCGGCGAAGATCGGGGAAAAAACCGTGTTGCGCATGCGCGGGGGCGTGTCCTGCGGATCGACGCGCGACTATAGCCGCATCGTGCGGCGCATGCGAAACGGAGAGGGCATCTCGAAAAACCGTAGCGAGCGAAGAGCCGGTCTTGTCCAGGATCGGGCGCGACGCCGGAGCGCAGGAACCGGAGTGTACAGACAGTACATGAGGATGACTCGCCGCATCCGCGGCTCGCCCTGCGGGCCATTCGCTGCGCGAATGTTCGCTCCGGCATCCTGCCTGCGCAGTCCGAGCACCGCCGGCGCGCCCGATTTCGATTGAATCGGGTCGAGTGCAGCAGGTTTAGCAAGGTGCCCGGGGATCAGGGCTTGGCTTGCAGGGACACGCTGCGCTGCTCGGGAGACATCGCCAGCATCTGGCGGCGATAGCCGTCGCGTTGATCCTCGGGCAGCGCGCGCCATGCCTTGGCGAATGCCTGGCGCTGCTCGGGCGTGAACGTGTCGAACATCTCGCGCGTCGCGCGGCGTTCGGGCGTGGGCACGGTCTGCAGCACTTCGCGCACGATGCCGACGTGGCCGGCCATACCGGCGCCCGCAAGAAACGCGTTGCGCTCGGCCGGACTCATGCGCTCGAACCGCTCGCGCAGCTGCGCACGCTCGGCCTCGGGCAGCGCGTCGAAGCGCCGGAACGCGTTGAGCATGCGCGCCTGCTGCTCGACCGGCAGCCGGTGGAATTGCCGATAGCGTTCGAGCAGGCGGATGCGCTGCGCCGGCGGCATCGCGGCCCACCTCTGCATGCGCTTGTCGATCTGTTCGCGCTGCGCTTCGGTCAACTTCGGCCAACGCTGGGCGACCTGGGCGAGATGCTGCTGCACGTCGGGGGCGAGCTCGTCCCAGATCCCGCCCACCGGCGCCAGCACGTCGCGCTGCGCAGCGGTCAGCCCGGACCAAGGTTGTGCCGGCAGCGGCGCTTCTGCCTGCGCAACGACAGCGGAAGCCGGAGCCGGCTGCGCGGCGTGCAACTGCGCGTCGGCAAGCAGCGTGATGGCGAAGACGAGCACACGCATCGCGCTCAACCGTCGCCGCCCTTGTTCTGCGCGTCGAGCCAGGCGTAAAACTCGAGGTTCTGATAGAACTCGGCCGTGCTCTCCTCGCTGTCCCCATCGTCGACCGCCGCGCTGGCGCCGGTCGCGATCGGCGCCGGCTGCTGCGTTTCGATGTGGCGATGCGGCTGCCAGACGATGACGGCGAGCAGCAGCGCGCAGGCGCTGGCGAGGCCGGCGGGCAGAAGCCAGGCCCGCGGCGTACGCGGACGTTGCTGCGCGAGCGCCGCCTGACGCGCACGATTGAGGCGCGAGAGCGTGGCCGCGTCGAGATCGCGCACGGAGTCGTCGAGCACCCGGTTCGCCTGGTCGATCCAGGCGGGGCGGTCGTTGGAATGATGATTGGTGTTCATTGGTGATCCTCCAGCGCGCGCCGCAGCGCGGCGAGCGCGCGCGACAGGTGGGTTTTCACGCTGCCTTCGCTGCATTGCATGACCCGCGCGGTCGTCGCCACGTCGAAGCCTTCCCACATGCGCAGCAGAAACGCCTGACGCTGGCGCAATGGTAGCGCTTTCAGGGCCACGTCGAGCGCCTTGCCCGCTTCGCTGCCGGCCAGACGCAGCAGCGGCCCCGGGTCTTGCATATCCTGCGCCTGCTCGATCGGATCGAGCGCGTCGTCGTCCGCGGACTTGCGCTCGAACACCGCCAGCCAGCGGCCGCGTACCGTACGCCGGCGGTGGAAGTCGTTGAGCCGGCTGTCGAGCACGCGATGGAACAACGGCGCCCAGTCGGCCTCGGGCTTGGCGGCGTAGTTCCTGACGAATGCGCACATCGCGTCCTGGACCACGTCGAGCGCGTCGTCGCGGCTGCCGCAGGCGAGTTCGGCCATGCGCAGCGCGCGCCGTTCGACGCCGCGCAGGAACGTATCGAGTGCGCGCTGATTCGTACTGACCGCATCCACGCGTCGGGCGAATTCCAATCGGGAGCCTGCCATTGTGCCAGCGATTTCGGCCATGATCTCCAACCTTGCTATGAGCCGCGGGGGAAACAACGCGCGGCCGCGCCGATGGTTGACGTCGTACGCATTGGGTGCCTGCCCGGCCCGGTCTGTACACAAGTCGCGCGGCCATGCACGGGTGTTCCAGGTCGGCCAGTCCCGGCTCGGTCACGGCCCGGAAAAACAAACGCAACCAATTGATTGAAATGATATATTTCAAACTGGTTAAAGATTGTCCAAGGCGAGGAAGGGCGCGCTACGATGCGCTTTGCGCGGCTTGGTTCACCCTCTCTTCCACAGACTTATCCACAAGCGCTGTGGATAAGCAAAAAAGCTCAACAGCGACGGCGACTTGCCGCTCAAAGTTGAGGCCTTGATCACGTTCCTTCTGCAACTGATGAGCATGGATCGAAAGCCTCGTTTTCACCCACGCGGGAGGCCGGCGTGCCCGCCGTCCTGCAGGTAGCGGTTCCGGTGCCGCTGGCGCAGGGTTTCGACTACCTGCCGCCGGCCGGAGTCGATGCAGCCACGATCGCCGCAGGCACGCGTCTGGCCGTGCCGTTCGCCGGCAAGGTCCGGGTCGGCGTCGTCGTCGGCCATGCGCAGGATTCGAGCGTGGACCCGCGCAAGCTCAAGCCCGCGCTGCGCGTGCTCGACGCCGCGCCGTGGATTTCGGCCGAACTGGCGGCGACGCTGGCCTGGGCAGCGCGCTACTACCAGCATCCGCTGGGCGAGGTGTTCGAGACGGCGCTGCCGGTCGGCTTGCGCACGCCCAGGCCGTTGCCGGCCGCAGCGTCGAGCGAGCGCGCCCTGGTCCGGATCGAAGGCGGCGTGGATGCGGCGAATCCTCCGCGCGCCGGCTCGCGCGCGGCGGCCTTGTTCGAACTGCTCGGCGCCGGGCCGCGCAGCCGGGCGGAGCTCGACGCGCAATTGCCCGGCTGGCGCAGCGCCGCGGCCAATCTGCGCAAGCGCGGCCTGGTCGCGACGACGCGGCTCGCGCTGCACACGCTGCCGCGCGCGCAAGTCGCGGGGCCACGCTTGACCGCGGAGCAGGCCGCCGCCGTTGCCGCCGTCGCCGCGGGCTTTGGCAGCTTCACCCCGACCCTGCTCGAAGGCATCACCGGCAGCGGCAAGACCGAGGTCTATCTCGCCCTGATCGAGCAGGTCGTCGCGCGCGGCGGGCAGGCGCTCGTGCTCGTGCCCGAGATCGGCCTGACGCCGCAGACCTTGCGCCGGTTCCGCGAGCGCCTCGCCGCGCGCATCGAGGTGATCCACTCCGGTCTCGCCGACGGCGAGCGCACGCGCGCGTGGCTTGCAGCGGCGCGCGGCGAAGCCGACGTCGTGATCGGCACGCGCTCGGCCGTGTTCGCGCCGTTGACTCGCGCGGGATTGATCATTGTTGATGAAGAACACGACGCTTCGTACAAGCAGCAGGAAGGTTGGCGCTATTCGGCGCGCGACCTCGCCCTCGTGCGCGCACGCGCGCTCGAGGTGCCCGTCGTGCTCGGCACGGCGACGCCGTCGCTGGAAACGCTGGCCAACGTCGAGGCCGGGCGTTACGCGAAACTGCATCTGGCCGCGCGCCCGGGCGTGGCGCGCCTGCCGCAGTTCCGCCTCGTCGACCTGCGCGGCAAGCCGCTGCGCCACGGGCTTGCCGACGAAACGATCGCCGCGTTGCGCGCATGCCTCGCGCGCGGCGAGCAGGCGCTCGTGTTCCGCAACCGGCGCGGCTACGCGCCCGTGCTGACCTGCCGCGCGTGCGGCTGGCACGCGGCCTGTGCGCGCTGCGACAAGCCGCTGACCTGGCATCGCGGCGCGGCGCGGCTGCGCTGCCACCACTGCGGCGCCGAGCAGCGCGTGCCGTCCACTTGTCCACAATGCGGCAATGTACACTTGGCGCCGCAGGGACTGGGCACCGAGCGCCTCGAGGAGACGCTGGCGGAACTCTTTCCGGATATGCCATTGGTCCGCGTCGACCGCGAAACGACGCGGCGCAAGAACGCGCTCGACGAGTTGCTGGCCGCGCTTGCGCCCGACCGCGCCGCGCTGATCGTCGGCACGCAGATGCTCGCGAAAGGCCACGACCTGCCCAATCTCACGCTGGTCGTCATCGTCGGCGTCGATGAGGGCTTGTTCAGCGTCGACTTCCGCGCCGAGGAGCGCCTCGCGCAGCTCGTCGTGCAGGTGGCCGGACGCGCGGGCCGCGCGCGCAAGCCGGGTCAGGTCTGGTTGCAGACACTGCACCCCGATCACCCATTGCTGCGCGACGTGCTCGCGCATGGCTATGCCGCGGCGGCACAGCGCCTGCTGCGCGAACGGCGCGAGGCGGGCCTGCCGCCGTACGCGCATCTCGCCCTGCTGCGTGCGGACGCGCCACAGCAGACGCAGGTCGACGAGTTCCTGCACGCTGCGGCCACGCTGGCGGCGCAACCCGCAGGCGTCAGCCTGCTCGGCCCGATGCCCGCGCCGATGCCGCGCCGCGCCGGCTTGCAGCGCGGCCAGCTGCTGCTGAGCGCCGACGAACGCGCGCGCCTGCATGCGTTCCTGCCGGACTGGATCGCGCGCGTGCGCGGGTTGCGCGAGGCGCACCGCGTGCGCTGGTCGCTCGACGTCGACCCGATCGACCTGTATTGACGAAGCGGAGCTTTCTTGCGCCGCAGCAAACGGCTACGATGCCTGCATGGCAACCCATCGCATCGTCATCGTCGGCGGCGGTTTCGCCGGACTCTGGGCCACGCGCGCACTGCGCCGTGCGCCGGTCAGCATCCTGCTGATCGATCGCGCCAACCATCACCTGTTCCAGCCGCTGCTCTACCAGGTCGCCACCGCGGGTCTGTCCTCGCCTGACATCGCCGCGCCGCTGCGCCACATCCTGCGCGGCCAGGAAAACGTCGAAGTGCGTCTGGCGACGGTGGAGCGGGTGCAGCCCGATGCGCGACGCGTGCACCTGGACGATGGCAGCAGCGTCGATTACGACACGCTGCTGCTCGCCAGCGGCGCGACCCACGCCTACTTCGGCCACGACGACTGGGCGCCGTTCGCGCCGGGATTGAAGACGCTCGACGACGCGCTGCTGCTGCGCCGGCGCCTGCTGCTCGCGTTTGAGCACGCCGAGGCGGAAACCGATGCCGAAAAACGCCGCGCCTGGCTCAGCTTCGCCATCGTCGGCGGCGGCCCGACCGGTGTGGAGTTGGCCGGCACGCTCGCGGAGATCGCCAGGCATACCCTGAGACGCGAGTTCCGCCATATCGATCCGGCCTCGGCGCGCGTGCGTCTGGTCGAGGCCGGGCCGCGCATTCTGTCGAGTTTTCCGGAACTACTGTCGGCCAAGGCGCAGAAGCAACTCGAGCGCCTCGGCGTCGATGTGGTCACCGGCTCGCCGGTCGAGGCGATCGACGCGCAAGGCTATCGTTCGAATGGTCTCTTCGTGCCGGCACGCACGGTGGTCTGGGCTGCGGGCGTCGCGGCATCAAAGCTGGCGCGTTCGCTCGGCGTCGAACTCGATCGCGCTGGACGCGTGCCCGTGCTGCCCGATCTGACCGTGCCGGGGCATCCGGAAATCTTCGTCGCGGGCGATCTCGCCACGGTCATTCAAAAGGATGGCAAGCCCGTGCCCGGCGTCGCGCCGGGGGCGAAGCAGATGGGCAGCTACGTGGCGCGGGTGATACGCGATCGCCTGGCCGGGCGTCCGCCGCCGCCACCGTTCCGCTATCGCGACTACGGCAACCTCGCCACGATCGGACGCATGGCGGCTGTCGTCGACGTGCATGGTCTGAAACTGTCCGGCCTGTTCGCCTGGTGGTTCTGGCTGGCCGCGCACGTGTTCTTCCTGATCGGCTTTCGCAACCGGCTCTCGGTTCTGATCAACTGGGCGATCGCGTACTGGAGCTACCAGCGCGCGGCACGGATCATCATTGGCCACAAGAATGACGATGCAGGGTGAGAGGTTGCAGGATGCCTACTAGGAATATCGGATGCTGGATCAGTCGTTTGTTGGTATGCGCGCTCAGCGCGTGCAGCGAGACCAAACCTGTCCATCTTCGTGTACTGAACAATCAGTACGGTGACGTGCATTTTTCCGGAAGCGTGCCTGATGGGGAGCATCCAATCGGCAAAGACCTAGCTGTTACGGTAAAGCTGCAAAACTCGGGAAAAGGACCTATCGTCATCCCTGACAGATGGCCTATTTCCGTTTCTTTGTTCGCCGAAGATTCGGCGGGGAAAGGATTAGTCGCCAATCCTGTTGTGGAGACGATGCTGGCACCATCTCCACCAGGAGAGGAATGCGAACGTATGTTGAGGCTCGGAGTTGGGGAAACGGTAGCAACCGTCAAGCGAGTCAATGTGCGTACCTTGGGGATCGAAACGCCGGTTACCTACAACATCCTGGCCGGCTACAATCCAAACGGCATGCAGTTTACCTGTGGAGATGCGCAGACTTACACGGGGCTCCCCGCTGTTTCGATCGAAGTAAGTTTTTCAAAGTGACTTGCTTTGCACGCCACCAAAAAGAAAGCGGCGCAAGGGCCGCTTTCTCTGGTCTGCAAGCCTTTGCGAGTCCAAATCATGCCGCGAACAGCGCGCGCATCTTCTTCATCGCGTTGACCTCGATCTGGCGGATGCGCTCGGCCGAGACCTTGTACTCGTCGGCCAGCTCCTGCAGCGTCGCCTTGTCGCCGTCCTTGAGCCAGCGGCGCTGGATGATGTCGCGCGAGCGCGCATCGAGCCTGGCCATGCCGCTCTTGAGCGTGTCGAGGTCGGATTCTTCCTGGCTTTCGCTCTCGAGCGCCTGGTACGGATCGGCGTTGTCGTCGACGAGGTAGGCGACCGGCGCGGGCTTGGCGTCCTCGTCCGCATCGGTCGGCGCGTCGAAGGCCATGTCGTGGCCGGACAGGCGCGCTTCCATCTCGAGCACGTCGGCCGGCGTCACGCCGAGGTCCTTGGCCACGGCCTGCACTTCGGCGTTGTTCATCCAGCCCAGGCGCTTCTTCGACTTGCGCAGGTTGAAGAACAGCTTGCGCTGCGCCTTGGTCGTGGCGACCTTGACGATGCGCCAGTTGCGCAGGATGAACTCGTGCATCTCGGCGCGGATCCAGTGCACGGCGAACGAGACCAGGCGCACGCCCATGTCCGGATCGAAGCGCTTGACCGCCTTCATCAGGCCGATGTTGCCTTCCTGGATCAGGTCGCCGATCTGCAGGCCGTAGCCCGAATAGCCACGGGCGACGTGGACGACGAAGCGCAGATGCGCCATGACGAGTTTCTTCGCCGCGTCGAGATCGTCGCTGGCGCGGTAATTCTTGGCGAGGGATTGCTCTTCCTCGACGCTGAGCACCGGGAAGCGGTGCACGGCGGTGATATAGGAATCCAGGCTGCCGAGCGCGTTCGGAATCGGCAGGTTGTTCGCAACCAAAGCTGTAGCGGTGGACATCGGGTTCTCCTCAGGGAGCGCAGTCTAGCACTCGGGATATGAGAGTGCTAAAGAGGGCAGAAAGTTCCGTGACCGAACAGTAACATCCTTTTCTTGGACCGCATGGTACACGAATAGGTCTTGGCCGCACGTTAAAGTTAGTTCATAGGCGGCACCATCCGTGGAACGCTGCGTTGCGCGAAAGGCGGACCCGGAAACAGCCTCTCGCCTTTCGTCCGCCTCCGCTGCCGTCCAGCCCCCGCAGGACGGCATCCGTCGCTCACCGTCTTCCCGTCTCGTTGCGCGCTCGCCAGACTGGCCACGGCAAAACTTTCGGGAAAACAAGAGCATGAATGCCACCGTCGCTGTGGCCGTCGAGGCGGCTGCGGTGTCTCGCCAAGCGCCGTTGTCCGCCCGCGCCTTGCGTGCGGCGGCCGTATCCTGGTTCGTGGTCACGGCGCTGGGCCAACTGACCTTCGCCGGCTACGTCGCCGGCTTCTACGGGCGCACCGCTCTCGCGGGCCGGCCGGAGTTGTGGAACAAGGTGATGCCGCACGGCTACGTTGCCGGCGAGACGTTCTTCAACCTCGTGCTCGGCGTGCATCTGGCCTTCGCTTTCGTGATCACCGTCGGCGGGCTGATGCAACTGGTCCCCGCGATCCGGCGCAGGCTGCCGGCGCTGCACAGGGCGACCGGCCGCGTTTATCTCCTCGCCGCAGCGCTGATGGCCGCAGGCGGTCTGGTCATGGTTTGGGGGCGCGGCGCGGTCGGCGATCTTTCCCAGCATGTCGCGATCAGCATCAATGCCGGCCTGATCCTGAGCTGTGCGACGGTCGCCTGGCGCCACGCGCGTGCGCGGCGCATCGATTTGCACAGGCGCTGGGCGCTGCGGCTGTTTCTCGCTGTCAGTGGTGTCTGGTTCTTCCGCGTCGGGTTGATGCTCTGGATCGTTGTCAATCAGGGCCCGGCCGGCTTCGATCCGAAGACCTTCAGCGGGCCGTTCCTGACCGTGCTCGCGTTCGCGGCCTACGCAGTGCTGCCGCTGGCCGTGCTCGAAGGCTATCTGCGCGCGCAGCGCAGCCGCGTGGCGTGGGTACCGTACGCAATGGCCAGCGGCATCGCGCTGTTGACGCTGGCAATGGCCATGGGCGTCGCCGCCGCCGCGGCGATCCTGTGGCTGCCACGCTTGTAGGGAGCACAAACCATGATTTCCGGCAAAGACCTTTCCGAATCCGTTGCACGGTTTCTTGAACCGAAAACGCTGGGGCGTTTGTTGGGCCTTTCGATGTTGCTGGAATTCGTCTTCGAATTGATTTCCAACTTCGCCTGGCAGGCACGGTTGTTCGACGGGTCCGGCTTGCTCGCGCGTGCGGCGACGATGCAGGGCTTGCTCGGCTCGGCGGCAATGGTCGACCTGATCAGCGGCGGGGTCGACATCGCGCTTGGCGTCGCCGTGATGTTGCGCTATCGGGCACAACAACCCGTGTCGACGCGCGTGTATCTCGGCTTGCTGGTGGCAATTCTTGCGGCGAGCATGACCGAAGACACCATGCTGCTGGCCATGGGCCGGCTGGGAGCCGAACTCCAGCGCGTCGGCACGCCGGAGATCCTTGGCGGCTACCCGATGGAACACCTGCTGCGCGCGCTTCGCGCCGGCATCCATCTGCCCGTCAAGCTTCTCGGTGGTTTCGCCCTGACGATGTTCTTCATTCTGTTGGGCCGCGTCGGCGCGTTGCCACGCGCCCTGGCGATCGCCGGTATCGTGGCGGCAGGGTTTCAGATGATCGCCATCGGCATGGATATCTACGGCCTGCCTTTGCAATACATTCTGCTGGCACCGTTGGCTCTGGTCTACCCGGTGACAGGGCTATGGCTGGTGTGGCGCGGGCTGAATCGATGAGATGCATCGTGCGCCGTGAAGCATGATGTTGCCGTGTCCCGCGCAGCAATTGCACTATGCTTCTGCCATGTCCGCCGTCCTGATGCCTGCCAGACCCCATGCACTCGGCCCGCTTTTCGGCTGGCGGCGCGTGCTCGTCGCCGTCGGGTTGTCGCTGGCGCTGTGGGGCGTGCTCGTAGGGCTGTGTCCGCCGGCGATCGAGTTGCCGATCAACGCACTGCTGATCGGCATCGGTGCGATGCTTGCGTTCGGCTTGTTCGAGCGTTGGCCGCGGCGATTGCCCGCCTGGTTGCCGCGCTGGGGCTTGCAAGTCATGGGTACGGCGCTGGCGATTCCCGTTGCCGCCACGCTCGTCTTCGCGCTGCTCGCCTGGGTGCCGAACGGCGAGCATCCTTTCTGGCACGGCGGGCATCTGCTCGGCTGCTTTGCCGGGATGAATATGTTCGGCCTGCTGGTTGCGCCTTGGGTCGCGCTCGGTGCGCTGGTGCGCCAGCGCGAAGCGTTCGCGCGCGAGCAGGCATTGGCCTTCGATCTGGAACGCAGCGAACTGGCGCGTCAGGCGCTCGACGCGCGCCTGCACCTGCTGCAGGCGCAGGTCGCGCCACACTTCCTGTTCAATACGCTGGCCAACGTGCAGGCGCTGGTCGATGCAGGATCGCCGCAGGCGCCCGCGGTGCTGCGCGCGTTGATCGCCTATCTGCGCGCCGCCGTGCCGCGCCTGCACGAAGCCTCGACGACGCTGGGACAGGAACTCGATCTGGTCCAGGCCTATCTGGAACTCATGCACATGCGCATGCCGGACCGGCTGAGTTACCGGTTGCACGTCGACGACTCGGCGCGCGCTCTGGCATGCCCGCCGATCGCCTTGCTGACCCTGGTCGAGAATGCGGTGCGCCACGGCATCGATCCGGCCGAGCAGGGTGGGCGCATCGACGTGCGCATCGAACGTCGCGGCGAACGCTGCCTGGTCCGCGTCAGCGACACCGGCGTCGGCCTGGGCACGGCGAGCGCCGGACTCGGCACCGGACTTGCGAACCTGCGCGAGCGCCTGCGCCTGATCTTCGGCGAGTGCGCGAACCTCGCGATCGCCGAACAATCGCCGCACGGGGTTTGCGCGCAACTCGACCTGCCCGCACGCGCCGCGCCCGCATGAGCGCGCGTGCGCTGATCGCCGACGACGAACCGCTGCTGCGCGAAGTGCTCGGGCGGCAACTCGCATCCGTCTGGCCCGAGCTCGAAATCGTCGCGCAGGCGCGCAACGGGCGCGAGGCGATCGAGTCGTTCGAGGCGCAGCGCCCCGACATCTGCTTCCTCGACGTGCAGATGCCGGGGCTGACCGGCATCGACGCCGCGAGCGCGATCGGTCGGCGCGCGCATCTGGTCTTCGTCACCGCCCACGACCACTACGCCGTGCAGGCCTTTGCCCGCGGCGTGCTCGACTATCTGGTCAAGCCGGTCGAACCGGCGCGGTTGGCGGAAACGGTTGCGCGCCTCAAGGAGCGCCTTGCCGCGGCGCAGCCTGCCACGAATACCGATGCGCTGTTGCGCGAGCTGGCCGCGCAGTGGCAAAAGAACGCGGCGCCTGCGCCGTTGCGCTGGCTGCGTGCGCAGAGCGGCCAGACCCTGCGCCTGATCGCGGTCGACGACGTCGACTACCTGCGTTCCGACGCGAAGTACACGCGCGTCGCCTGGCGCGGCGAAGCGGGCAAACCCGCCGAGGCGCTGATCGGCACGAGTTTGAAGGAATTGGTCGCGCAGCTCGATCCCGCGCAGTTCGTGCAGGTGCATCGCTCGGTCGTCGTCAATCTGCGCGCGGTCAGTCACGTCGTGCGCGGCGACAACGATACGGCCGACATCCATCTGAAACGCCGCGATGAGGTGCTGCCGGTCAGCCGCAGCTACCTGCATCTGTTCCGGCAGATGTGACGCCACCTTTCAGTCGAGCACGATCTCGTCCGCCGGCGGCAGGCGCCAGTCGATCTCGCTTTGTCCGTGCTCGCGCAGATACGCGTTCGCGCGCGAGAAATGGCCGCAGCCGATAAAGCCGCGGTACGCCGACAAGGGTGAGGGATGCGGCGCCTTGAGCACGAGGTGGCGGCGCGTGTCGATCAGCCTGCCCTTGGCCTGGGCGTAGCTGCCCCAGAGCAGGAAGACGAGGCCGTCGCGTTCGCGGTTGAGGTGATCGACCACGGCGTCGGTGAATCCTTCCCAGCCCTTGCCCTGGTGCGAGCCGGCGGCGCCTGCCTGCACGGTCAGTGTCGCGTTGAGCAGCAGCACGCCCTGCCGCGCCCACGGCAGCAGGCAGCCGTGATCGGGGCGCGGGATGTGCAGATCGCGTTCGATCTCGGCGAAAATGTTCTGCAGCGACGGCGGCACGTCCACGCCGGGCAGCACCGAGAAGCACAGGCCGTGCGCCTGGTTCGGCCCGTGATACGGGTCCTGGCCGAGGATGACGACCTTCACCTGGTCGAACGGCGTCGCATCAAGCGCGGCGAAGATGCGCTTCGGCGGCGGATAGATGATTTTTCCCTTGCGCAGTTCGCCGCGCAGGAATTCGCTCAAGCCGGTCATCTCGGGACGTTGCAGGTAGCCGCCGACGCGCGCCTTCCAGCCCGGTTCCAGTTGAACGCGGTCCGTGTTCATCGCGGACGCCCGAACGACAATTGCCGCGTCGTCGCGATCCACGCACCGAGCCAGCCGAGCACGATGCTCGCGCCGAACAACGCGAGCGCCTGCGCGATCGACAGGCCGTGGATCGCGAAACGTTCGCCATAGCTCGAGGTGAGTTGGCCGAGCGGGCCGGCCAACGCGATCTCGACGCCGACGATCAGGAGCAGCGCGACCAGTCCGGCCAGCGCGCCGTACCAAAGTCCGGTGTACAGGAACGGCCGGCGCACGAACGCACGGTCGGCGCCGAGCAGCTGCATCACGGAAATCTCCTCGGCGCGTCCGGCGATGTCGCTGCGCACGGTATTGCCGACGACGAGCAACGCGGCGAGGCCGAGCAGCACCGCGAGCACGCCGGCGAGGCGCGCGGTGAATGCGAGGATCGCATCGAGGCGCTGGCGCCAGAGCGCGTCGTACTGCACCTGGTCGACGTGCGGGTCGTGTGCGAGTTCGTCGACGATTGCCGGTGCGCCGCGGTTCGCTGCTGCAACAACTTTCGGCGTCACGATCAGTACGGTCGGCAGGGGATTGCCCTGCAGCACCTTGAGCGCATCGGCGAAGCCGGACTGGCTGCGGAATTCGGCGAGTCCCTCCTCGGGCGTCCTGATCGCCACTTCGGCGACGTCGGCGCGTTTGCGCAGCGTGTCGGCCAGCGATTTCGCCGTTGCGGCGTCGAGCTCGGGCTTGAGGAACACGCCGATCCCGCGCGCATCGTCGAGGTGGCCGCCGAGCGCGCGCGCGTTGTCGAGCAGGAGCCAGAGCAGGAACGGCAGGCACAGCGCGAGGCTCATCACGAGCAGGGTCAGCGCGGTCGCGCCGGGGCGCGCGGCGAGACGCTGCAGGCTGGCGCGGAAGCTGCGCGAATGATGCTCGCGCCAGGCGCGAGCACGCGGACGTTCGCGCGCGGGTGCGCGCGGGGCCGGTGGCGGTGCAACGGTTTTTTCCGGCTTCGCCGGCGCGGGCGCGACGCGACGGTTCATGCGCTTGTTCCCTCGGGACGCGACGGCAAAGATGACCGACCCGCATCCTGCTTGGCCCCCACCTCTTGTCCTCCCCCGCTGCGCAGGGGAGGAGGAGTGATCGTCGCGCTGCGCGCGACAACGTTATCTGTTTGGGGGCGGAAGTCGTCGATCAGTTTGCCGTGATCGAGCACGAGCACGCGCTTGCCCATGCGCTTGATCAGGTTCAGATCATGGCTGGCGACGAGCACGGTCGTGCCCACCTGCCCGAATTCGGCGAACAGGTTCATGATTTCTGCCGACAGCATCGGATCGAGGTTGCCGGTCGGCTCGTCGGCGATCAGCACGGGCGGCTTGCCGACGATCGCGCGCGCGATGCCGACGCGCTGCTGCTCGCCAGCCGACAGCGTCACCGGTGGCGAGGCCTCGCGCGCAAGCAGGCCGACCTTGTCGAGCGCGGCGCGCACGCGCTTGCCGATTTCCTCGCGCGTGCAGCCGGCGATCTCGAGCGGCAGCGCGACGTTGGCGAACACGCTGCGGTCCATCAACAGACGATGGTCCTGGAACACCATGCCGACGCTGCGGCGCACGCGCGGCACATGGCGCGCTTTCGTCTTGGCGAGATTCTGGTCGTTGACCGTGATCTGCCCGCGCGTCGGCCGATCCATCAACGCGACGAGGCGCAGCAGCGTGCTCTTGCCCGCGCCCGAGTGGCCGGCGACGAAGGCCATCTCGCCGGCCTCGAGTTCGAATGAAAGATCGCTGAGCGCTTCCTGCCCCGACGGATATTTCTTGCTGACTTGTTCGAATCGGATCAAGGGCTGAGGGCTGAGGGCTGAGGGCTGAGGGCTGAGGGCTGAGCGAAAGCATAAAAGCTTTTGGCCACGGATTGCACGGATGGGTACGGATGGAGTGGTGCACCGTAGGGGCGCGATTTATCGCGCCCGGCTCTTGCACATGCAACAGCAAAAGCTCGGTTCGATAAATCGAACCCCTACAGAGCTTTGCCCGTCCGAGTCCATTCGTGCAATCCGTGGCAAAAAAGCTTTGTTCTATCGTTCTGCCAGTTTGCTGTGGCGAATGCCGTAGCCGAAATAGACGATCAGGCCGATGCTCACCCAGACCACGAACACGAGCCACGTGATCGCGGCGAGTTCGGACAGCAACCAGATCGAAAACAGGATGCCGATGATCGGCACGACCGGCACGAACGGGGTGCGGAACGAACGCGGCAGTTCCGGTTTGCGATAACGCAACACGATGACCGAGGCGCAAATGATGATGAACGCCGACAGCACGCCGATGTTGACCAGCTTGGCGACTTCGGTCAGCGGAAAGAGGCCGGCGACGAGCGCGGTGAACACGCCGAGCACGACGGTCGGGCGATGCGGCGTACCATAGGTCGGATGCGGTTTGGCGAACCAGGCCGGCAACAGCCCGTCGCGCGATAGCGCATACCAGATGCGTGCAGCGGCCAGCATGAAGGCGAAGATCACGCTGAGAATACTGGCCACGGCGGTTGCCGAAATCGCCGCGCCGATCCACTTCATGCCGAGCGACTGGAATGCGTTGGCGATCGGCGCGTCGTTGCCCAGTTGCGTATACGGAACCATGCCGGTAATCACGAGCGTGATCGCGATGTACAGCGTCATGGACACAGCGAGCGACAGGAGTACGGCGCGCGGCAGATCGCGCTGCGGATTCTTCGACTCCTCTGCCGCCGTGGTCAGGGTGTCGTAGCCGAACACCGCGAAGAACACGACCGCGGCCGCGGTGACCACACCCTGCCAGCCGTAGTGGCCGACACCGTCGCGGTCGACGATGCGCTCCGGCACGAACGGATGCCAGTTCGCCGGATCGACATAGAAGGCGCCGACGCCGATCACGATGACGACGGCAAGCACCTTGATCGCGACGATCGCAGTGTTCACGCGCGCGCCCCATTCCGTCCGCAACACGAGCACCGCCGCGACAGTCAGCGCAACCAGTGCCGCAACCAGGTTGAAGACACGGCCGTCGCCCGAGTGCGGCGCGCCGCGCAGCGCCTGAGGAAGGTGCAAGCCGATCGCGTCGAGAAGGTTGAGTACGTAGCCGGACCAACCGCTGGCGACGACGGCGACAATCAGCGCGTATTCGAGCAGCAGGTCCCAGCCAATCAGCCACGCGACGAGTTCGCCGAGCGTGGCATAGCTGTACGTATAGGCGCTGCCTGTGACAGGAATCAAGCCGGCAAACTCGGCGTAGCACAGCGCCGCGGCAGCGCTGGCGATGCCGGCGATGATGAACGACAGCGCGACCGCCGGACCGGCGTTCAGCGCAGCCTGTTGGCCAGCCAGCACGAAGATGCCGACACCGATGATGCCGCCCAGCCCGATTGCGGTGAGTTGCCAGACACCGAGCACGCGGCGGAAATCGCCGCGCTGACCCGCCTCGGCCTGCAGTGCCTCGACGGATTTGTGCCGCGTGAGTTGGTCGATCAGGCTCATGAACGCTCCCCGGATGATTTGCGCGCGATCATAACCGAGGGGCGATGTGGATTGAGCGGACCGGGCTAGGGCCTGCTACATAAACTCCCTCGTTCTTCCTTGCCCGCACGCGCTCAAGTGTTGCCTATCCCGGTAGCGTTAACAGGTCCTCGCCTCGACGCTGCGCGCCTGCAGCGACACCTGTTTCCTGCCGCCGCCGAGCCACTGCCTGCCGACTTCGCGGAACCCGTAACGCGCGTGGAATTTCGCCGAGGCGGGATTGGGCGGATCGAGATCGAATTCGCAGGTCAGCCGGGCGACGCCGCAAGCCTGCGCGAACGCGAGCAGATCGTCGTAGAGCTTCGCCGCGAGTCCGCCGCCCTGGCAGCGCGCGGCGACGACGATGCGATCGATGTAGAGGAACTGCGCATGCCGCGCGGCGAACCAGCGATAGTTCGGACTGTCGTAGTCGGCGCCTTCGCGCAGCACGAGCAGGAACGCGGCGACGGCGCCGTCGATCTCGACGACGCGATGGCGGGCGGCCTGCGCGTGCAGGCGATGCAGCCGGTCTTCGTCGAGCGCGCTGAGGAAATGCACCGACTCGGCGTTCAGCGCGAGGATCGCGGAAAAGTCGCGTGGCGCCGCGTCGCGGATCATGCGGCGCGACGCCGGATCAGGAACGCTTGAACAGGCGCGCGACGCGATGGAAGAAACCGGGCTTCTTCGCCGGCTTCGTTTCCGCGGCGACCGGAGCCGCCACTGCGGTGGCGATCGTGGCCGGCCTGCCCTTGGGCGCGGCGGCGCTCTCGGCGCCGGCGACGTTCGCCGTCTCCATGCGTTCGCCGCGACGACGGCCGCGTCCGCCGCGACGGCGGCGGCGACCCGATCCGTCGACCTTGGCTTCGCCGTCCGCCGGCGCGGCGTGCTGCGCCCGTGCAGCGCTCTCGGTATTCGCCGCAGCGGCGGGGCGCGACGACGCATGCGGGCGCTGCCCGCCTTCGCGTCGCGGTCCTGCCGCACCGTGTCGCGTGCGCGGCCCGCGCTGGCGTGGCGGCGGACCCCTGGTCGGGATGCTGCCGTCGTCTTCTTCCTCGACGATCGGCTTCGCGCCTTCCGGTCGCGGCCGTGGCGGCGGCAGCACGAGCAGGGCCGGGTCGATCGCCGCGGTCGGAATCTTCTGGCCGATATAGGCTTCGATGTCGGGCAGGCTCTGCGCGTACATGTCGCAGGCGAAGCTGATCGCGTCGCCCTCCGCGCCGAGACGCGCGGTGCGGCCGATGCGGTGCACGTAGTCCTCGGCATCCTGCGGCAGGTCGTAGTTGTAGACGTGGCTGACGTCGGGGATGTGCAACCCGCGTGCGGCGACGTCGGTGGCGATGAGGATTTCGATCTCGCCGCGCTGGAACTTGCCGAGCAGGCTCTGGCGCTTCTTCTGCGGCACGTCGCCCGAGAGCATGCCGACGAGGAAGCCCTGCCGTTCCAGGCGCCGCGCGACCTTCTCGGCGGCGACCTTCATGTTGACGAAGATCATGCTGCGCTTGGCTTCGGACTTCGACAGCAGGCCGATCAGCAGCGGGATCTTCTCCTCGCTCGCCGGGAAGTACATGATCTGGCGCACGCGGTCGGCGGTGACGTTCTCGGTTTCGACCGTGAGCTGCTCGGCCTCGTTCATGTTCTCGTAGGCGAGTTCGAGCACGCGATGGCTCAGCGTGGCCGAGAACAGCAGGCACTGGCGCAGCTCGCGATCCGGCAGGCGGCGCATGAGGAAGCGCACGTCCTTGATGAAGCCGAGGTCGAACATGCGGTCGGCCTCGTCAAGCACGAACACCTCGACCGCCTTGAACGAGAACACATGCTGCTTGAAGTAGTCGATCAGGCGGCCGGGCGTGGCGATGATGATGTCGACGCCGGCGCGCAGGATGTCGCGCTGCTTGTCGTAGTCGACGCCGCCGTAGATCAGCGCGGACTTGAGCCCCGTGCCGCGGCCGATGTGCTGGAAATCCTTTTCGATCTGGATCGCCAGCTCGCGCGTCGGCGCGACGATGACGGCGCGCGGATCGGTCGGCCCGCGCTCGGCCATCGCCGGCTTGGTCAGCAGACGCTGCATCGTGGCGACGAGGAAGGCGGCGGTCTTGCCGGTGCCGGTCTGGGCCTGGCCGGCGATGTCGCGGCCTTGCAAGGCATGTGGCAGGGTCAGCGCCTGGATCGGCGTGCAGCGCGTGAAGCCCGCGGCGTGCAAGCCGGCGATCAGGTTCGGGTGCAGGTCGAAGCTGTCGAAGAAGGTGTCGGTAAGGGTCTGGGCAGCCATGGGTCGGAGTCGAAAGTCACGCGAAAGTTCGCGCGAGCGGCGGCGCCCGGTGCTTGAAATCGCGCGGAATCGTCCCCAATTCCTGCGAACCTCGTGCTTTGCTTGGTGCCGCTTGAAATGCGCTCGCGCTTCGGCTGAAATGGGGGCGAGCCCTCGAGATTTCATCCGCCGCAGCGATCGCGTAGCGGGCAATTGTAGCGCAAGCCAGGCCCGCGCGCCGCATCGGCGCGTCTTTCCCCATGTTTCCGCCGGAGCCACCCGTGAGCAACCAAGCCATCACCCATGTCAGCGACGACCAGTTCGATGCCGAAGTCTTGAAGTCCAGCGAGCCCGTGCTCGTCGATTTCTGGGCCGAATGGTGCGGCCCGTGCAAGATGATCGCGCCGATCCTCGACGAACTCGCCGACAGCTATGCCGGCAAGATCAAGATCAAGAAGATCAACATCGACCACAACCAGAAAACCCCGCGCAACTACAACGTGCGCGGCATCCCGACTTTGATGATCTTCAAGGACGGCAAGGTCCAGGCCACGCAGATCGGCGCGGTCGGCAAGAAGCAGCTCGAGCAGTTGATCGACAAGGCGATCTGACGCCATTCCGGGGCGCGCGTTCGGCCGGGGCGGGCGGCGAATGTGGGCGCGATGCTGTTTCTGCTCGTGGCGGGTGGCGTGCTGGTGACCATCGCGGCCGCGCGTGCCAACGTGCGCCGCAGTGGGCGCAAGACCGGTGCCCGCTCCCCGGGTGACACGGGTGCCGACAGCGGCCACGTCGGCGGCGGCACGGACTGGCCGCCCGGCGGCGATTGCAGCGCCGGCGATGGTGTCGGCTCGGATTGTGGTGGCGATTCCGGCAGCGGTTGCGGTAGCGACTGAAAGCGGCACGGCCGCTGGACGCCCGTATTTCCAAGTGCTAAGGTATACTTTATCGAGGGGCTCGAAAGCCCCGCTCAGGTTTGATCCATCCCACGATTGAATCGCCTGCCAGCCTGAAGCGGCAGCGGCGTCGAGCCCAAGAGAAAACCCCCGAGCATCGAGTCGCGCAGTTCTCGATTTTGCTCGCGTGTGCCGCAGGCGGCATGCGAAGCGAAAACGGCGCCAATTTCCATCCATCCCCCAACGGCACCGAAGAAGGTCTGCCCGTGTCCGAAACAGAAACCAACGATACATCCGGCGAAAGCCGCAATCCCCAAGCCGAAGGCAACGCCGCACCTGCCGCACAGGCAGGCGGCAACGAAGGCGAAGCTGCGAAGCAGCAGCAAGGTGGTCGCGACGACCGCCGCGGCCGCGGCCGCAACCGCCATCGCAACCAGCAGCGCGGCAACGGCAACAATCCCAACCGCGGTGGCGGCAACATCGACGCCGACGAGGAGTTCGTCGAGATCCAGGGCCCGAACACCGGCGTCGTGATCGATCTCAACGAGCTCAAGCGCAGGCCGGCACACCAGCTGCTGAAGATGGCCGAAGAACTCGGCATCCAGGAAGGCGCCGCGCGCGCGCGCAAGCAGGACGTCGTGTTCCTGATCCTCAAATCGCACGCACGCGCGGGCGGCAGTATCGTCACCGAAGGCGTGCTCGAGATCCTGCAGGACGGCTTCGGCTTCCTGCGCACGCCGGACGAGAGCTACCTCGCCGGCCCCGACGACATCTACATCTCGCCCTCGCAGATCCGCCGCTTCAATCTGCGCACCGGCGACAACCTGACCGGCCGCGTGCGCCCGCCCAAGGAAGGCGAGCGCTACTTCGCCCTGCTCAAGGTCGACACGATCAACGGCGAGCCGCCCGAGGCGTCGAAGAACAAGGTGCTGTTCGAGAAC
>JAFEFQ010000255.1 GCA_018240505.1 Pseudomonadota bacterium | reverse complement strand
GAACATCACGGTGAACATCTCGGTCGGGATCTTCAGCGCCTTGTAGATGATGCCCGAGTAGAAGTCGACGTTCGGATAGAGCTTGCGCTCGACGAAATACGGATCCTTGAGCGCGACCTCCTCGAGCTTCATCGCCACATCGAGCAGCGGATCGTTGACGCCGAGGTCGGCGAGCACCTTGTGGCACATCTCGCGGATGATCGTCGCGCGCGGGTCGAAATTCTTGTAGACGCGGTGACCGAAGCCCATCAGACGGAAGCCGGAGTTCTTGTCCTTCGCCTTCTCGACCGCCCTGGAGACGTTGTCCGCCGTGCCGATCTCGCCGAGCATCTTGAGCACGGCTTCATTCGCGCCACCGTGGGCGGGGCCCCACAGCGCGGCGATGCCGGCAGCGACGCAGGCGTACGGGTTCGCGCCGGTCGAACCGACCAGGCGCACGGTCGAGGTCGACGCGTTCTGCT
The DNA here is from genome assembly GCA_018240505.1 of Pseudomonadota bacterium. GTDB lineage: Bacteria > Pseudomonadota > Gammaproteobacteria > Xanthomonadales > Rhodanobacteraceae > Rudaea. The sequence continues at coordinate 19,102 of JAFEFQ010000255.1, read as the reverse complement.
CATGGTCGGCATGCAGGATGAAGAGCAGATCGAGCGCCTTCGCCGCGACCGGCGAGATCTGCAGCGGCTCGCTCGGCACCTCGAACATCATGTGCAGGAAGCGGGTGACGTATTCGAGGTTGTTGCGCGGGTAGCGCACCGGCCAGTCGATCGAAAAGCGGTAGGCCGCCGCGGCGAGCGTCGGCATCTTCGCGATCAGACGGATCGCGGCGAGGCGGCGCTGCTCGGGATCGTTGATGTCGAGCGTGTCGTGGTAGAACGCCGACAGCGTGGCGACCGAACCGCACAGCATCGCCATCGGATGCGCGTCGTAGCGGAAGCCGTTGAGGAAATGACGCAGCGACTCGTGCATCATCGTGTGATGCGTCACTTCGTCGTCGAACGCGCCGAACTGCGCGGCGGTCGGCAGCTCGCCGTTGATCAGCAGGTAGGCAACCTCGAGGAAGCTCGACTGCTTGGCGAGCTGTTCGATCGGGTAGCCGCGATAGAGCAGGATGCCCTTGTCGCCATCGATGAAGGTGATCGCGCTGCGCGTGGAGGCGGTCGAGACGAAGCCCGGATCGAAGGTGAAGTAGCCAGTGTCCTTGTTGAGCTTGGCGATGTCGAGCGCCGGGTCGCCGAGTGTGCCGGTGACGACCGGCAGGGTCGCGGTTTTGCTGGTTGCGGAATCGGTCAACTGCACGATCTGATCGGCCACGTCGGGCTCCTTCTCTTCGATAATAAGAAGCAGTGAGCGTGGATTGCCGGATGGGCGCATCGTTCGACGGCGAGCCGGGGAGACTCACGACGCTGCACTGCACAACCCGCGCAGAATATCACACGGGCGTTTGATTTCGCGTTACGAAATCATCATGCGCGAAGGGCTTGAAATTGCGCGAATCGGTGCACGGCGTGCACGCGAAAAGCCGGCGCTGGGCCGGCTTCGGTGTCGGTCGCCGGTACCCGTGTCGGCGTGCAGCCGCGCGCCGCACGGGACAAGGCCACTCTGGCCTTACTTGGTCGCGCTGGCGCCGTAGCGCTTGCGGAACTTGTCGACGCGACCGCCGGAATCGACGATCTTGTGCTTGCCCGTGTAGAACGGGTGCGAGGCGCTGGAAATTTCGATCTTGACGACCGGATATTCCTTGCCGTCTTCCCACTTGATCGTATCCTTGCTCGTCATCGTCGAACGCGTGAGTATCGCGAAGTTGGACGAGACATCCTGGAAGACCACGGGTTTGTATTCGGGATGGATGTCGGCTTTCATGGTTCGGGGCTCCGCGTAGCGGTATTGCGCTGAGAAAAGAGGCGAATTCTAGCCCGGATCCGGCTTGCGGTGCAACATTCCCGCACCCGCGCCGCTGCCCCGCCGTCGGGACCACCTCGCTTCGATCCGGAGCGGAGACGGCATAATGCCGGCGTCGGCCGTATCCGCCGACGCACCCCGAACCCGAGCCACCGCCCGCCGATGCCCAACCCGTCATGCCCCGTACCCCGGCGCTCGCCGCCGCGGACCGCACTCCTGCTCGCCGTCCTCGCGGCAACGCTCGCGTTCGCGCCGGGTGCGTGGCCGGCCCCGGGCGCATCGCCGGCGCCCGTTCAGGCGCAAGAGGCCTTGCCTCCCGCGCTCGACCAGACGATCGACAAGGCGCTCGCCGCGCTGCCGCGTGTGCGCGAGATCGGCGCCGACGAACGCAAGCAGGCCGAGGAACTGCTGCGCGACGCGCAGACCGACGACCGCGCCGCCAGCGATGCCCTCGCCCAGCGCCAGGCCTTCCTCGACGCGGCACTGAAGGCCGCGCCGGTCGATGCCGCCGCGCCCGTCACCGGCAGCGAAGCCGGGCAGAGTTTCGCCGACTGGCGCGCGAAGCTGCCTAACGACGACGATCCGGCCCAGCTTGCCACCCTGCTCGAGAGCGAACGCAGTCGGCTCGGCTCGGCACAGGCCGCGTTGCGCGGACTCGAGGACACGCTGCAGAAGCAGACCCAGCGGCCCGACGCGCTGCGCGACGAACTCGCCGCGGCGCGAGCTGAGCAGCCCGCGCAGGCAGTGCCGGCCATGACCGCGCCGCGCGCACTCGCCGCGGCGATGCGCCTGCGCGCACAGGCCGGCGAACGCCTGCAGCAATGCCGCATCGCCGCGCTCGAGGCCGAACAGCGCACCTACGAGGCGCGCATCCGCGACCTGTTCGCTCAACGCAGCGCCGCGCGGCGCGGTATCGACGAGCACGGTCAGCGCGTACGCTGGCTCGAAAACATGGTGCTCGACCGCTACGCGAGCAAGGTCAGCGATCTGCTCAGCCAACTCGCCAACGAGCGCGACAAGCTCGCCGCGGAGCAGGCCGCACCAGTGCTGCGCGACGCCGCCGCGGACAATCTCGCCCTCGGCCAGGAGCTCGCGACGACGATCAAGCGCAACGCGAGCCTGGGCGACCTGCGCAACACCTACACGGGCGAGCGCGTCAACACCGAACAGGCGGCGAAGAACACCAAGGCGCGCCTCGACCTCGGCGGCGTCAGCGAGGACGTCGGCGCCCTGCTGCTCGCCGAGCGACGCAGGCTGCGCCCGGAACGGACGCTCGAACGCGAGCTCGCCGACGTACGCAACGGCCTCGCGCAGAGCAAGCTCGCCGTCATCGACTTGCGCGAGGAACAGGACCGCCTCGAGAACATGGACGGCGCGATCGCGGCCGCGCTCACGCGCGCCGGCCAGCCGCCGGCGATCAGCGGATCGCTGCACGACGGCCTCGAGCGCCTGCTCGGCGTGCGCGGCGACCTGTACACGCGCCTGATCGCGGCGAAGACGCGTGCGACGTCGATCGGCGAGGACGCCGAACAGCAACTCGCCGGCCTGCTCGAGAGCACGACCGCGCTGAACGGCATGCTCGACTCCAACCTGCTCGCGATCCCGAGCCACGCACCGATCGGCACCGCCTGGTTCGGCGACCTGATGCGCGCGCTGCGCGGCCTTGCCCCGGCGAAAGCCGCGCCGATCGCCGGCATTGCCGACAGCCTGCGCGCGAATGCCGCGCTCTCGTTCGCCGCCCTGCTCGCCCTCGCTGCCGCGGTGTATGCGCGCCGGCGCGTGCCTGCGCAGTTCGAACGCGTCGCCGTGCCGATGCGGCGCATCCGCACGGACCGCTATCGCTACACCATGCTGGCGCTGGTGCTGACCGTGCTCGCGGCCGCACCGATCGCGCTGTTCTGGACGATCCTCGCACGCCTGTTCCTGCACGCCGGCCAGACCGCCCCGCTCGATGGCTCGCTCGGGCTCGCCGCCGGCAGCATCGCGCTGCCGTGGTTCGTGCTCGCTTTCCTGTACTGGCTCAATCGCGACGACGGCCTCGCCCACCTGCACTTCCGCTGGCTGCGCGCGCGCCGCGTGTCGCTGCGCCGCGCCGTGCCCTGGATCGCGCTGGCCGTGCTCGTGCCGGCCTTCATCCATACCTGGCTGCGCGAGATCAGCAACGACGAGAGCGATGCCACGATCGGCCGCGCGCTGTTCCTGCTCGGCGCGCTCGGCCTCGCCGCGATCGCCTGGCATCTGCTCGGCCGCGGCCGCGTCTGGTCGCGGCGCGGCAGCAAGCTCGAGGACGAACCGGTGCGCCTGCGCCAGCTGGCGCGCTTCGGTTTCAGCGCGGCCTTCGTCGCGCTGGCCGTGCTCGCCGCGCTCGGCTATTTCTTCACCGCGCTCGTGTTCGCCGAGCATCTGCTGCTCTCGCTGATCGCGATCCTCGCCGTCGCCGTGCTCCACGGCCTTGCCGTGCGCTGGCTGATCCTCGGCGAACGCCGCCTCGCCCTCAAGCGCGCAGAGGATCGGCTGCTCGCCGAAAGCCAGTCGATCGGCCCGCCCGTCGAAGGCGAAGCGCTGCCCGAAGCCGAAGCCGAACAAGTCGCCGTCTCCGACCTCGGCGCGCAGACCCGCAGGGTGCTCAGACTGGTCACCGCGCTGCTGCTCGGCGCCGCCCTGCTCGTGATCTGGTCGGACATCGCGCCGGCGCTGAGCTTTCTCGACAACTACCGGCTGTGGTCGTCGACCGCCGCCGACGCCAGCGGCAAACAAGTCGCTTTCTACGTGACCCTGCGCGCGGTGCTCGAGTCGACGCTGCTGCTGGCGATGACCTTCATCGCCACGCGCAACCTGCCCGGCCTGCTCGAGATCGGCGTGCTGCGCCGGCTCAACATCGACGCGCCGACGCGCTACGCGATCGTCAGCATCGTGCGCTACCTGATCGTGCTCATCGGCGTGCTCGCCGGCCTGTCCCTGCTCGGCCTGCACTGGTCGAACCTGCAATGGCTCGCGGCGGGCCTGACCGTCGGCCTCGGCTTCGGCCTGCAGGAAATCTTCGCCAACTTCATCTCCGGCCTGATCGTGCTGTTCGAGCGCCCGGCCCGCATCGGCGACATCATCACGATCGGCGGCATCGAAGGCACGGTCACGCGCATCCGCACGCGTGCGACGACGATCCTCGACTGGGACAACAAGGAAGTGATCGTGCCGAACAAGACCTTCATCACCGACCGCCTGGTCAACTGGACGCTGAGCGACACGGTCACGCGCGTGATCATCAAGGTCGGCGTCGCCTACCGCAACGACCCGCGCCTCGCGCAGAAGCTGCTGCTGCAGGTCGCCGGCGAACACCCCGGCGTGCTCGCCGATCCCGCCCCGCTCGCCTGGATGACCGGTTTCGGCGACTCGACCCAGGACTTCGAACTGCGTTTCTTCGTCGCCGAGATCGGCCAGCGCAACCTCGTGCGCACCGAACTGCAGATGCGTATCGCCGAAGTGTTCCGCGCCAACGACATCGAGATCTCCTATCCGACCCGCGACGTGTGGCTGCGCAACGCGCCCGAGACGGGCGCGAAATCTCAGGTCGAGCCGACCGCCGAGGCAAGCAGCGCTTCGAATCGGGCGTGATCGACTTCGAGCACGATGCGCGCGTTCGCCGGTTGCCCGAGACGATCCTGCCAGTCGACCACGGTCGCGCCGCGAGTCAGGCGGCCGTCAAGTTCGACCGCGACATGATGCTCCTCGGAATGAGTGACGATATCCGGCTCCAGCGCCACCGCCATGGCCAACGCATCGGCAATCAATAGTTTGGGCCGGCCGCGTTCTTTCGACCACGCACGCGTCTTTTCAGTGATGGAGGCATAGAACTTTGCGCGCGCATCGCCCTTGGCGAGCATGGCCTCGAAGCGATCGAAGTCGAGGCCGTGGCGCATCGTCGCCTCCCAGTCGACGAGGGTGAACTGCGGCCACTGCGAAAAGACGACGTGCGCCGCTTCCGGATCGAAACCGACGTTGAACTCCGCCGGCACCGTGCCGTAGTTGCCGCGCCCGCTGACGGCGCCGCCCATGACCACGAGCCGGGCCACGCGCAGCGGCAGGTCCGGATCGAGCTTGAGCGCGAGCGCGAGGTTGGTCAGCGGCGCGAGCGCGACGAGCACGAGTCGTCCGGCGTGCGCGTGCGAGGCGCGCAGGATCGCCAGCGCCGCATGCTCGCTCTCGGCCGCGCGCGCGCTCGCCGCGTAGCCGGTGTCGCCGAAGCCGTCGCTGCCGTGCACGTCGGCCGCGTCTTCCGCCGCATGCACGAGCGGCGTCGCGCAGCCGGCGTAGACCGGCGTTTCGGCGCCGATCACCTCGATCAGCTTGAGCGCATTCGCGAGCGTGTGGTTCAGGCCGACATTGCCCGCGGCCACCGACAGTCCGACCACATGCGCACGCTCGTGCGCCATCAGGATCGCCATCGCATCGTCGACACCGGGGTCGGTGTCAATCAGCATTGCATGCTTTTCCACTTTCAGCCTCGCGGAACTTGTGTCACGACGATTGTACCGCGGCCCGACGAATCGTCGCGGCCATAGCCTGACCCGGCGCGTGTCGCCGCAGCATGGTCCGCGAACCGCTGTCTACGCACCGGCAAAGCGCGTGGCGTGGCCGACCCAGCGCGCAATCAGGCGCGTGGCCAGGTCGGGATGCTCGCGCAACAGGATCTCGCCCGCGCGTTGTATCGCGGGCAGCAGGTGCGCGTCGCGCGCGAGGTCGGCGACGCGGAACGCCGCCTCACCGGTCTGACGCGTGCCGAGCACCTCGCCCGGACCGCGCAGTTCGAGGTCCTTCTCGGCGATGCGGAAACCGTCGTTCGTTTCGCGCAGCACGTCGAGGCGCTGCCGCGCCATCGCCGACAGCGGCGCCTGGTATAGAAGTACACAACTGGATTTCGCGCTACCGCGGCCGACGCGGCCGCGCAGTTGATGCAGCTGCGCGAGGCCGAGGCGTTCGGCGTTCTCGATCACCATCAGGCTCGCGTTCGGCACGTCGACGCCGACCTCGATCACGGTCGTCGCGACGAGCAGGGAAATTTCTCCGGCCTTGAACGCGTCCATCGCCGCCTGCTTCGCGGCCGGCTTCATGCGCCCGTGGACGAGGCCGATGCGCATGCCCGGCAGCGCCGCGGTCAGTTCGGCATGGGTCACCTCCGCCGCCTGCGCTTCGAGAACTTCGGACTCTTCAATCACCGTGCACACCCAGTACGCCTGCCTGCCCTCGGCACACGCAGCGCGGATGCGCTCGACGACTTCGCCGCGGCGCGTGCCATTGAGTACGACGGTCGCCACGGGCGTACGGCCGGGCGGCAGCTCGTCGATGATCGAGACGTCGAGGTCGGCGTAGGCGGTCATTGCCAGCGTGCGCGGGATCGGCGTCGCGGTCAGCACGAGCTGGTGCGGGATCTCGTTGCCTGCGCGCCCCTTGTCGCGCAGGGCCAGGCGCTGATCGACGCCGAATCGGTGCTGCTCGTCGATGATGACGAGGCCGAGGCGGTCGAATTCGACGCCCTCCTGCATCAGCGCGTGCGTGCCGATCGCGATCTGCGCCGACCCGCGCAGGCCGGCGAGCGCGGCGCTGCGCGCCTTGCCCTTGAGCTTGCCGGCGAGCCAGACGACTTCGATGCCGAGCGGATCAATCCACTTGTGGAAATTGAGGAAATGCTGCTCGGCGAGCAGTTCGGTCGGCGCCATCAGCGCGACCTGCCGGCCGGCCTCGACCGCGGCCAGCGCGGCGAGCGCGGCGACCACGGTCTTGCCCGAGCCGACGTCGCCCTGGACCAGGCGCAGCATCGGCACGGACTCGCCGAGGTCGCGCGCGACTTCGGCCGCCACGCGCGCCTGCGCCGCGGTCGGCGCGAACGGCAGCGCGGCGAGGAAACGCTTGCGCAACCTGCCGTCGCCGCGCAGCACGGGCGCCGCATGCGCGCGCAGGCGATCGCGCAGCCGCTTGAGCGAAAGGTGCTGGGCGAGCAGTTCCTCGAACGCGAGGCGCTGCTGCGCCGGGTGGGTGCCGAGGCCGAGCCGGGTCAGGTCCGCCTCGGGGGGCGGACGATGCACGTAGAGCAGCGCGTCGCGCAGCGAGGTCAGCCGGTTCGCCTCGCGCAACGCGGGCGGAATCAGCTCGAGCGCGTCGTCCTGCGGCAGTTGTGCCAGCGCGCGCCCGATCAGGCCGCCGAGGCGCTTGTGGCCGAGTCCCTCGGTGGTCGGATAGACCGGCGTCAGGCGCTCCTCGACGGCGCCTTCCGCGTCTTCGGCGACACGCTGGTACTGCGGATGCACCATCTCGAGGCCGTGCTGGCCATGCCGCACCTCGCCGTAACAGCGCAGACGCGCGCCGACGGCGAGTTGCCTGACCTGCGCGTTGTTGAAATGGAAGAAGCGCAGCAGCAAGGTCGCGGACGAATCGTCGGCGACGGCGATGCGCAGTTGCGGGCGGAAGCGGAAGCCTTTCTCGATCGCCTCGACGCGGCCCTCGACCTGCGCCGTGTCGCCGACGCGCAGGTCGCGGATCATGCTGATGCGCGTCCTGTCCTCGTAGCGCAGCGGCAGGTGGAACCAGAGGTCCTGCAGCGTGGCGAGGCCGAGCCTCGCCAGCGCCCCGCGCAACGCGGGGCCGACCCCGGGCAGCGAATCCGCCGACTTGCCCCCCGCCTCCGCCGGCGCGGGAGGAGCGGGATCGGGTTGGCTCGGGGTCAAGCGCCGGCTCCCGCCCGTGCTTGCCCTACCCGACCACCGCGATCATGTCGACTTCGACTTGCGCCGCCTTCGGCAGGCCCTTGACCTCGATCGTCGAGCGCGCGGGGTACGGCTGGGTGAAATACTCGGCCATCACCTCGTTGACCTGGGCGAAGTTGCCGAGATCGGTCAGGTAGATGCCGACGCGCACGACCTGTTCGAGACCGATGCCCGCGGCGGCGGCCACGGCCTTGAGATTGTCGAACACGCGCCGCGCCTGGACCGCGATGTCGCCCTCGACGAGCAAGCCGCTCGCCGGGTCGAGCGGCGTCTGCCCCGAGAAATAGATCGTGTTGCCGACGCGTACGGCCTGCGAATAGGGACCGATGGCCTTGGGCGCGTGATCGCTGTGGATGATGGTGCGGGGCATGGAGTTCTCCAGAATCAGATAAATCGAATGCCGGCTGCGCCGGCATGGTCTTATGTCGGATATCGATACACGCCGTGCACCACGCTGGCGCGGCGCACGCGATTCATCACTTCGTCGAGATGCTTGCGGTCGCGCACCTCGATCGTGAACATCAGGGTCGAGGTGTTGAGGTCGCGCTCCTGGTACTCGACGTTCTCGATGTTCGACTGGGCCTCGGCGATCGCTGCGGCGATCGTCGCGAGCACGCCGGGCTTGTTCTCGACGACGATGCGCAGGCGCACGCGATAGTCGCCCGTGACTTCGCTGTCCCAGCCCATGGCGACGATGCGCTCCGGCGTCTTGCGGTACTCGGCCGCGTTCGGGCAGTCGACACGATGCACGACGACGCCCTTGCCCTGCGAGAGGTAGCCGAAGATCTCGTCGCCCGGCACCGGGTGACAGCACTGGCCGAAACTGAGCACGCCGCGTTCGCTGCCGGTGATCAGCACCTTCTCCTGCGTGCGCCGTCGCGCCTTCTCCACGCGCGTGTGGCCTTCGGCGAGCGCGGTCGCGACCTGGTCTGGCATGCGGTTGCCAAGCGCGATGTCGGCCAGCAGTTCTTCGAGCCGCTTGAATTTGGCGTCGGCGAGATAGCGGTCGAGCGTCTTCAGCGGGATCGCATCGAGGGACACGCCCTGCGCCTCGAGTGCGCGGTCGAGCATGCGATGACCGAGTTCGACCGCATCTTCGTGCTGCAGGTGCTTGAGGTTGTTGCGGATCGCCACGCGCGCGCGCACGGAGACGACCCATTCCAGCCACTGCGGGTGCGGCTGCGCCGAAGGCGCGGTGATGATCTCCACCGTCTCGCCCGAGTTCAGGCGCGTGCGCAGCGGCACGAGCTTCTTGTCGACCCGCGCGGCAACCGCGTGATTGCCGACGTCGGTGTGGACGAAGTAGGCGTAGTCGAGCGCGGTGGCGTTGCGCGGCAGGGCGAAGATCTTGCCCTTCGGCGAGAACAGGTAAACCTCGTCGGGAAACAGGTCGACCTTGACGTTCTCGAGGAACTCGGCCGACGAGGTGGTATCACGCGTCTGCGTGTCCATGATGCGCTCGACCCAGTCGCGCGCGCGCGACTGCGCCGAGTTCGCGGGCTCCGAGGTGGTCTTGTAGACCCAGTGCGCGGCGACACCGCGCTCGGCGGCGCGGTCCATGTCCTCGGTGCGGATCTGGATCTCGATCGGCGCGCCGAACGGGCCGAACAACACCGTGTGCAGCGACTGGTAGCCGTTCGCCTTCGGGATCGCGATGAAATCGCGGAAGCGCCCGTCGAGCGGCTTGAACAGCGAATGGATCGCGCCGAGCGCGTGGTAGCACTGCATCGTGTCGTCGACGATGACGCGAAAGCCGTACACGTCCATGACCTGGGCGAAGGTCTTGTGTTCCTTGTGCATCTTCGAGTACGTGCTGTACGGCGTCTTGATCCGGCTCATGACGCGCGCCGGGATATGTTCGTTCACCAGACGCGCCACCAGCGCCGCCTCGATCTTGCCCATCGCTTCGCGGCGGTTGCCGAGCACGCTCTTGATGCGCTCGGAGATGATGCGATAGCGATCCGGATAGAGCGCGCGGAAGCCGAGATCCTGCAGTTCCGAGCGGAACTTGTTCATGCCCAGGCGCTGCGCGATCGGCGCGTAGATGTCGAGCGTCTCGCGCGCGATGCGCCGGCGCGAGGCGGGCGCCATCGCCCCGAGCGTGCGCATGTTGTGCAGGCGGTCGGCGAGCTTGATCAGGATGACGCGCAGGTCGCGTGCCATCGCCAGCAGCATCTTGCGGAAGCTCTCGGCCGCGGCGTCCTGCTGGTTGCGGAACTTGACCTTGTCGAGCTTGGTGACGCCGTCGACGAGCTCGGCGACGGTGGAGCCGAAATGCGATTCGATTTCCGCGCGCGGCAGCGGCGTATCCTCGAGCGTGTCGTGCAGGATCGCGGCGATGATCGTTTCCGCGTCCATGCCGAGATCGGCGAGAATCGTCGCGACCGCGACCGGATGGGTGATGTAGGGCTCGCCGCTCTTGCGCGTCTGCCCGGCATGCGCACGCGCGCCGGTGAAGTAGGCCTCGCGCACGCGCGCGACCTGCTCGGCGGGAAGATAGGCGGAAAGGCGCTGTTCGAGCGCCAGCACGTCGGCAGGGACGGTTTCCTGCAGCGCCGTGCTCATGTGCGTGCCCCTAGCGCGCTACGCGAAGGGAGGGCGAAGCAATGCGTTCTGCCCGCGCGCGCCTGCCGTGCAAGGCGCGCATGGGCGACTGACAATGGCTTGCGCCATCGCTCACAGGTCGTCGCCGCCCTTGAGGTCGTCCTCGACTTCGGCGGCGGCCCATTCCAGCGCCTCGCGCTCGGCCTTCTCGCGCGCGGCCTTGTCGACCTCGTCGATCAGGTTCTGGTCGATCTTGCGACCGGCGATCTCGCGCAACGCGAGCACGGTCGGCTTGTCGTTGGCCGAATCGACCATCGCGTCGGCGCCGTTGGCGAGCTGACGCGCGCGCTTGGTCGCCATCAGGACGAGTTCGAAGCGGTTGTCGACCACTTCCAGACAATCTTCCACGGTAATGCGTGCCATAAATACCTCGAAAAACCAAACTGCGAAGCCCGCGCCGCGCGCGATCCGCCAGGGATCGCGCGAAATTCGAAGCGTCTCGAATGCGCCGATCCGGCGCGGACCGGGAGGCGCGCCTGCCTGCGAATCCGTGATCGATCGCACGAAAGGCGCGCGGGCTGGTGAAAACTATACGTTTCCCATTGTAGCGGCAGCGCCGCATGCGGCGCAAACCCGATGGCGTGGAACTGAACTGCCGCTGTACTCCACACCGCTTGAAAGTGGGCAGGCGCGCCGCAATTGCGTACGCTTGCGCGCCAGACGGGGAAAAGCGCCCTGCGCGCCCGCATTGCGCAAAGCCCATGGACAGCCCATCGATGCCGAAGATCTCGACCGCCCTCTCCCGCCTTGCCCTCGTTGCCGCCGGCGCAGCCGTGCTCGCCGGCTGCGCGACGCCGACGCCGCGCCGGGACGATCCGTACGAGAATTTCAACCGCAAGATGTACGCGTTCAACGATTTCGCCGACCGAGTCGCGATCCGGCCGGTCGCGGTCGGTTACCGCAAGGTCACCAACGACACCTCGCGCCGCCTGATCAGCAACTTCTTCGCCAACGTCAAGTCGCCGATCACGATCGTCAACGACGTGCTCCAGGGCCAGCCGAGGTATGCCTTCACCCAGACCAGCCGCCTGGTCATCAACACGACGGTCGGCGTGCTCGGCTTCTTCGACCCGGCCAGCGAGATGGGTATCGACGCGCACACGACCGACTTCGGCGTGACGCTGGCCAAGTGGGGCGTGCCGGAGGGTCCGTATCTCGTGCTGCCGCTGTTCGGGCCGTCCACGGGACGCGACCTGCCCGCGATCGTGGTCGACCAGTATTTCCTCGACCCGCTCGCGTGGTACGCGAGCGATCACGATTTCAAATGGCACGCCGAATACCTGCCGCAGATGGCCTACCTCGTCACGCTGCGCTCGACCGGCATCGACGCCGAGACGCTGTTGCAAGGCGCCTACGATCCCTACGTGTTCTATCGCGACGCGTATCGCCAGCGCCGGCTGTACAAGATCTACAACGGCAATCCGCCGATGGAAGCGATCCAGGCGCTGCAGGGCGACGACAATCTCGATATCGACAAGCTGCTCGAGGAGCAGCAGCAGTACGAGAAGAAGCACAAGCAGCCCTGACGCCCCGGATCGTCGACCCGCAGGGTCGCGACCGCGGTCAGAGGCCGAGCATGCCGTCGACGTCGGAGAGATGCGCGAGATTGCGCAGCGCGGGCGGCGCGTTGAGGTAGCGCAGCGCGATGCCGCGCGCGCGCGCCTGAGCGGACCAGGCGATCAGCACGGCCAGCGTCGCGCTGTCCGCATCGACCAGTTCCGACAGATCGACCGGATTCTGCGCCGGCGGATCGCCCAGCGCGGCGCCGGCGTTGTCGAAACTGATCCTCACTTCTTGATGCCTTCCGAATCCATCGACTCGAGCGCCTTGGCGCCCTGTGTCTCCAGGCGCGCGGTCAGCGCGTCGAGGCTGGACTTCTGGATTTCCTCGGCGACCTGGTTGCGGTAGTTGGTCACGTAGGAAATGCCTTCGATGATCACGTCGTAGGCCCTCCAGTCGCCCTGCGCGGTCTTGCGGAACGCGTAGTCGACCGGCACGAGCTTGCCGTCGTCGAGCACGACCTGGGTGCGCACGAGCGTGCGCTTGTCGTTGAGCTCGCCCTGCTGCGGCAGCACGCGCACGCGGCCTTCGGTGTACTTGAGCAGGCCTTCGGCGTAACGGTGCGTGATCGAGTTGTACATCGCCTTGGCGAAACGCGCGCGCTGCTCCGGCGTCGCCGTGCGCGCATTCTGGCCAAGCACGAGGATCGAGGCGTAGTCGATGTCGAAGTGCGGCAACACGATCTGGTCGATGACCTTGATCAGACCCTCGCGGTCCTTGGCCAGTTCGGCGCGGCGCGCCTCCATCGTCTTGCCGAGATCGTCGACCAGGGTCTGCACGACCTGGTTCGGCGCAGCCGTGTCGGCGAATGCAGGAGCGGTCGTCGCCAACGCGAGCACACAGAGCAGGGAACAGAGAATGCGCATAGATCACCTTTTGAATTTGCCGGCGGATGCCCATGCTTCCGCCCTTCCCGAAAGCTCCGCACGCATGCGGAGTTTCCATGCAGCCTTCGCCTACGGTTTCGCCGCGGGCTTGTCCGTGCCCGCGGCCTTGTCGCCCGCGTTCTTCGCCGCGTCGCCGTTACCGACCAGATACTTGCCGATCAACTCCTCGAGCTGCATCGAACTCTGGGTCAGGATCACTTCGTCGCCGTTCTTGAACATGTCCGGCGAGCCGCCGGGCTGCAACGCAACATACTGGTCGCCCAATAAACCACTCGTGAATACCGCCGCCGCCGAATCGTCGGGAATCTTGTTGAAGCGCTTGTCGATCGACAGCGTGACGAGCGCATCGAGCTTGTCCGGCTCGAGCACGACGCTGGCGACCGAACCGACACGCACGCCCGCGATTTTCACCGGCGCGCGCAACTTGAGCTGGCCGACGTTGGTGAAGCGCGCCTTGAGATCGTAACTGTCGCCCTGGCTGAAGTTCGCGACCGAGGTCGTCTGCGTCGCCAGATAGCCGAGCGCGGCGAAGCCGAGCAGGATGAACAGCCCGGTGCCGATCTGGAAGGATTGTCGTTGTGCCATTTTGCTGTTCTCTGATTTCAGATCAAAAGCTTCACCACGGGGTCACGGAGATCACGGAGATCACGGAGAAAAACAGAATCTGATCAAATGCTCTGCTCCGCGATCTCCGTGACTCCGTGGTGGATCTTTTCTTGATTTGTTGCAGGTAAGTCGTGCTACATCAAAAACGCCGTCATCACGAAATCGAGCGCGAGCGTCGCGATCGAGGAGAACACCACGGTGCGCGTCGTCGCATAGGCCACGCCTTCGCTGGTCGGCGCGGTCGTGTAGCCCTGGAACGTCGCGATCAGGGTGCACACCGCGCCGAACGCGACGCTTTTCCACACGCCGTTGATCACGTCCTTCCACACGTCCACGCTCGAGGTCATGTTCGACCAGAACGTGCCGTTGTCGAGACCGAGCCACGATACGCCGACGAGGTGCGCGCCGAAGATGCCGAGTGCGTTGAACACGCAAGCGAGCATCGGCATCGCGATCAATCCGGCGATGAAGCGCGGCGCAATGACATAGGCAAGCGGATCGACCGCCATCATCTCCATCGCCGCGATCTGGTCGGTCGCGCGCATCAGGCCGATCTCGGCCGTGATCGATGTGCCGGCGCGGCCGGCGAACAGCAGCGCGGTGACGACGGGCCCGAGTTCGCGGTACAGCGACAGCGATACCACGGTGCCGAGCGCCGCCGTGCCGCCGAAGATCGAGAGCACGTAGTAGAGCTGCAGGCCGAGCACCATGCCGACGAACAGGCCGCAGGTCATGATGATGGTCAGGCTCATCGCACCGACGAACCAGACCTGGCGGACCGTTTCGCGGATGTGGCGCAGGCTCGCCGGCACCGCCTTGAGGATCTGCAGCAGGAACAGGCTGCAGGCGCCGACCTGGGCGACACCATCGAGCAGGTACGAAGGCTTGCGCACCGAACTCATGCGCCCGCCCCCGCCAAGCCAAGCTGCGTGGCGTAATCCGGTGCGGGGTACTGGAACGGCACCGGGCCATCCGCCGCGCCGGTGAAGAACTGCTTGGTCCACGGCGTCTCGCCCTTCGCGAGCTGCTCGGGCGTGCCGTGCGCGGCGATCCTGCCGCCGGCGAGCAGGAAGATGCTGTCGGCAATTCGACTGATCGCCGCAAGCTCGTGCGCGACGAGGATGCTCGTGATCCCCAGCGTGTCGTTCAGGGTACGGATCAATTTGAGGATCTGGTTGAGCGCGATCGGATCGAGACCGACGAACGGCTCGTCGTAGATGATCAGCATCGGGTCGCGCACGATCGCGCGAGCGAGCGCGACGCGCCGCATCATGCCGCCCGACAGTTCGTGCGGCATCAGCCCGGCCGCGCCGCGCAGGCCGACCGCCTGCAGCTTGGTCAGCACGAGGTTGCGCACGATCACCTCGGGCAGGCCCAGATGCTGGCGCAGCGGAAACGCGACGTTCTCGAACACCGAGAAATCGGTGAGCAGCGCCGAATTCTGGAACAGGTAGCCGATCTTCTCGCGCAGCGCGAACAACGCGGCGCGGTCGAGCTTGACGACGTTCTGCCCGTCGACCCACACCTCGCCCGCATCCGGCGCGAGCTGGCCGGTGATGTGGCGCATCAGCGTGGTCTTGCCGGTGCCGCTCGGGCCCATGACCGCGGTGATGCGGCCGCGCGGGATGTCGAGATCGACCTTGTCGAAGATCGTCTTGCCGTTGAGCACGGTCGACAGGCCGCGAACCCTGATCAATGGATCGGGAGACGCGGCGTTGCCGGCAATGGTTGCTTGCGGTTCGGAGCTCATCTCAAACAAGAAAACGGCGCATGACGCGCCCGGACGCGGTCACCTTACCCGAAGGCCGCAGGCAACGGAAGCCATGTGAAACCGTGGTTAAGCGCCTCGTCAGGCGCACCCGGGCCAAGCGCGGAGGATTCACGCCGCGAACAGATGCAGTGCGGCGTACTGCAGCAGCATGATCGTCTTGCCGTCGCGTATCGCGCCGGTGCGGATCGCATCGAGCGCCGCATCGAAATCCATCTCGACCACCTCGATGTCCTCGTCGTCGATGCCGCCGCCCTCGCCGACACGCTCGGCCGCCGAGTATCCGGCGACGAAGAAATGCAGGATTTCGGTCACCGAGCCCGGCGACATGTAGGCCTCGAACACCTTGCGCACCGCGCCGATCTCGTAGCCGGTCTCCTCGCGCGTTTCGCGGCGGATGGCGTCCTCGGGATGGTCCGCATCGAGCAGACCCGCGCAGGCCTCGACCAGCATGCCCGAGGCATTGCCGTTGACGTAGGTCGGCAGGCGGAACTGCCGCGTCAGCAGCACCGTGCGGCGCGCAAGGTCGTAGAGCAGGATCGTCGCGCCGTTGCCGCGGTCGTAGGCCTCGCGCGTGCGCTCGACCCAGCTGCCATCCGGCTTGCGCATGCGGTAATGCACCTTGCGCAGCACATACCAGTTGTCGGAAAGGACTTCGGTCTTGACGATATCGATATCGGGGTTCACGCGCATCTCGTGGGCACCTCTAAAAACCGTAGCGAGCAAAGAGAATTTGCGCGTCGCCGGAGCGCAGGAACCGGAGTGTACAGTCGAGTACATGAGGATGACTCGTCGCATCCGCGACTCGCCCTCCGGGCCATTCGCTGCGCGAATGTTCGCTCCGGCGTCCTGCCTACGCAGTCCGAGCACCGCCGGCGCGCAAATTATCGAGCGCAGTAGGTTTTTAGAGGTGCCCTTCAGTCCTTGAGCAGATCGGCGAGAAGCGCCGCGTAACGTTCGCGTTGATTGTCCGCGCGCAATTGCCGCGTCGTCACGATCGAGCGCAGATCGGACAGCGCGGTCGCGAAGTCGTCGTTGACCACGATGTAGTCGAACTCGACCGCATGCGCGATGTCTTCGCGCGAGTCGGCGAGGCGGCGGCGGATTACGCCTTCCGAGTCCTGCGCGCGCGAGCGCAGGCGGCGCTCGAGCTCGGTGCGCGACGGCGGCAGGATGAAGATGCCGACCGTGTCCTTGGTCTGCGCGCGCACCTGGCGCGCGCCCTGCCAGTCGATCTCGAGCAGCACGTCCTTGCCTTGGGCGAGCGTGCGCTCGACCGCGGTGCGCGCGGTGCCCTTGAGGTCGCCGTGCACGACCGCGTGTTCGTAGAACTCGCCGCGCTTGACCATTTCCTCGAACACGCCGCGCGAGACGAAATGGTAGTGCACGCCGTCGGCCTCGCCCGGTCGCGGCAGGCGCGAGGTGTAGGACACCGACAGGACAATGTTCGGCTCGCGCTCGAGCAGCGCGCGGGTAAGACTGGTTTTGCCGCCGCCCGAGGGCGCGGCGATGATGTAGAGGGTTCCCGACATCGCCTTATTCTATATTCTGCACCTGCTCGCGCATCTGCTCGATCAGCACTTTCAGCTCGACCGCGGCTTGCGTGGTGCGCTGGTCGACCGACTTCGAACCGAGCGTGTTCGCCTCGCGGTTGAACTCCTGCATAAGGAAATCCAGGCGCCGCCCCGCCGGATCGGGAGCCGACAAGATTCGCCGCGCCTCGGCGATGTGCGCGGTGAGGCGATCGAGCTCTTCGTCGACGTCGATGCGCGAGAGCTGCAGCACGAGTTCCTGCTCGAGACGGCCGTTGTCGGCGCGCAGCGTTTCCGCCGACTGCATGATCTCGGCGAGCTTGGTCTCGAGCCGCTCGCGCAGCGCCTTGCGGATCTCGGGCAGCCAGCCGCGTACGTTGTCGACGATCTTTGCAATGCCGTCGAGGCGCTCGCGCAGGAAGCCGCCGAGGCGTTCGCCCTCGCGCGCGCGCGTCGCGACCATGTCGGCGAGCGCGCGTTCGAGCAGGTCGAGCGCGGCGTGGCGCAGGCCCTCCTGATCGACCTCCTCGCGCTTGAGCACGCCGGGCCAGGCGAGCAGGCTCGCGAAATCCACCTGCAGCTTGGGGAAGCGCTCGCCGAACAATGCGGCCGTCGCTTCGAGCTTGTCGAGCACGCCATCGTTGAGACGGATCTCGCTCGACGCCGCGTCGCTCGCGCGGAAGCGCAGGTTCACGTCGACCTTGCCGCGCGTGAGCTTCGCGGCGACGCGTTCGCGCACTGCGGGCTCGATCGCGCGCAATTCGTCGGGCAGGCGCGGATTGAGTTCGAGATAGCGGTGGTTCACCGAGCGCAATTCGAAGCTCAACGCGCCCCACGGCGTGTCGGCGTCGGCGCTGGCGAAGGCGGTCATGCTGCGGATCATGGTGGTGCGTCGCTGCGGGCGGGCGCGGATTATGCCATGCCGGTGGATGCGAAAGGCCGGCGGCGCCGTCATTGCGGCGCGGGCGCGGCGTTGAACGAAAAACTTCGCCGCAACGACTACAATGCGCGCCTCCCCGCTTGCGATTCCTGCCGATGACCACAGTTTCCCGCCCCAGCGGCCGCGCCGCCGATCAACTGCGCGCGGTCACGATCGAACGCCGCTACACGCGCCACGCCGAAGGCTCGGTGCTGATCGCGTTCGGCGACACGCGCGTGCTGTGCACCGCCAGCGTCGAGGAAAAAGTGCCGCCGTTCCTGCGCGGCAAGGGCGAGGGCTGGGTCACGGCCGAGTACGGCATGCTGCCGCGCGCGACCAAGGAACGCACCCAGCGCGAGGCCGCGCGCGGCGGCCAGGGCGGGCGCACGATGGAGATACAGCGGCTCATAGGCCGATCCTTGCGCGCCTGCGTCGACCGCGCCGCGCTCGGCGAACGCACGATCACGCTCGACTGCGACGTGCTCCAGGCCGACGGCGGCACGCGCACCGCGGCGATCACGGGCGCCTACGTCGCCCTCGTCGATGCGATCGCCGCGCTGCAGCAGCGCGGCGCGCTGAAGAAGAATCCGGTGCTCGGCGCCGTCGCCGCCGTGTCGGTCGGCGTGTATCGGGGCGTGCCGGTGCTCGATCTCGACTATCCCGAAGATTCCGCCTGCGATACCGACATGAACGTCGTCATGAACGACGGCGGCGGCTTCATCGAACTGCAGGGCACGGCCGAAGGCCACGCCTTCCGCCGCGACGAACTCGATGCTCTGCTCGGCCTCGCGCAGAAGGGCATCGGCGAATTGCTGAAGTTCCAGCAAGAGGCGTTGGCGCGTGCGTAGGATCGTGCTGGCGAGCAGCAACCCCGGCAAGCTCGCCGAGATCCGCGAGGTGCTCGCCGACAGCGGCATCGAACTCGTCGCGCAGAGTGAGTTCGGCATCGCCGACGCCGAGGAAACCGGCACCACCTTCGTCGAGAACGCGCTGCTCAAGGCGCGCCACGCGTCGCGCCTGTCCGGCCTGCCCGCGCTCGGCGACGACTCGGGCATCTGCGTCGACGCGCTCGGCGGCGCGCCGGGCCTGTATTCCGCACGCTACGCCGGCACGCACGGCGACAACGCCGCGAACAACGCCAAACTGCTGGCCGAGCTGCGCGACGTACCCGACGCCGCACGCG
>JAFEFQ010000254.1 GCA_018240505.1 Pseudomonadota bacterium | reverse complement strand
CACGCCATTGAAACAGATTTTCGACGAGTTGAAGGCGCGTGCCGATGCGGGCGATGCGGAAGCGGCGTCGCGGTTGTTTCACGATACGCAGCAATGCAAGCATTTCCTGCGAATCCGCCGTACCGTTCCTCAACTCGCGCAGTACGCACTCGATGAGAAAGTCGAAGGCGCTTCTGCCGATCAGCTCAAGTCCAGCGATGCAGTGCTCGGCATGGCGCAAGATCAATTGAAGTTCCTGCGCGAAAATGCCTCGTTGTGCAACGGTTTGTCCGATGACATCGGCAATTCGACGCTGCCTCTCGCATTGCAAGCTGCACAACTCGGCGATGCCGCGGCCACCGATTGCTATGTCGCGGGTGGCAGCGATATGGGCATGCCTGCCGGATTGCTCGACCATCCGGAATGGCTATCGGAATACAAGAAAAGCGCGTTGCCGATGGCCAACGCCGCCGTGGAAAACGGCGACTGGACCATGGTTAGTCAGCTTGCCTGGGCTTATCAAAGGGATTTTGCGTCGAACTTGCTCAGCCAAGCGACAGGTCATGACCCTGCCATGGCCTACCGCTATCTCAAATTGGCGTTGCTTGGTGCACCGAGTGCCGACAGGGACAAGGGCGTCGCCATGCTGCAGAGTACCCTAAATGGGTTGGCCGGCGAAATCTCCGCGAACCAGAAAGCCGACGCCGATACCTGGGCGCAGAACGCATATCAAAGCTACTTCCGGACCAATCCGAACAATCCGTCCTACAACAGTTACAAGGCCTGCCCATTGAAGTGACGGCGATGCGAGATATCACGTTGCACCGAAACGGCTTGCCCGTTCATCGCGATTGCCGCCTGCAACCAGTATCGCTACACTGCGCACACTCCATCGGGGAGTAGTCGGCCGGGTTGCTGCAAACCCGGCGCTCCGCGTCAAAACACTCGGGCGGCAGCCTGTGGCGCGGGAAACGCGATATCGTTCGCGCTCGACGAGACCTTTGGTTCGCTCGCGTCGCACCCAAGCCGGGGCCGCGCGGGGGAATCATTGCGTCCACTGCCCCGGCTTCGGAGTCACCCTTTGGAAACCCTGCTCATCTCCACGCTGACCGTCACCCTCGGCGAGATCGGCGACAAGACGCAATTGCTCGCGCTGATCCTCGCGGCGAAGTATCGCAAGCCGTGGCCGATCTGCCTCGGCATCCTCATCGCGACGCTGTTCAACCACGCCCTCGCCGGTGCGTTCGGCTCGCTGATCAGCCAATGGCTGTCGCCGCAGACGCTGCGCTGGATCGTCGCGATCAGCTTCCTCGCGATCGCGCTGTGGACGCTGAAACCCGACAAGGCCGACGAGGACGAAGCCGCCCACGGCAGCGCGCACGGCGTGCTGGTCGCGACGGTGGCAAGCTTCTTCCTCGCCGAGATGGGCGACAAGACGCAGATCGCGACCGCCGTGCTCGCCGCGCAATATCACCCGCTCTGGCAGGTCGTGGGCGGCACGACGCTGGGCATGCTGCTCGCCGACGTGCCCGTGGTCTGGCTCGGCGCGCGCTTCGCCCACAAGCTGCCGCTGCGCGCGGCGCGCATCGGCGCGGCGGTGCTGTTTGCGGCGCTGGGGTTGTGGGTGTTGTCGGGGGTGTGATCATGTTTGCCACAAGCCCCTCCCCCTTGACGGGAGAGGGGTTGGGGAGAGGGTGAGTCGAAGTCGCTCGCGTTTCCGCGGTGTACCCCTCTCCCGAAGCGCTTCGCGCTTCGACCTCTCCCGCAAGGGGAGAGGTAAAAGCGTCAACGCCACACGAACGTCGCCACGCTACGCGCGGGCATCGTGTAGGCGAACGCGCGTTTCGCCTCGCGCGCGGCGAAGCGCTGGGCGGATGCCGACGAATTGGCCACGATCATGACGAGCGAGCCGTCGTCCTCGTTGCGAAAGACGACGTTGTCGATGTCGTTGCCTCCCTCGCTCGATTCGACACGCCGCGCACCGGGACGCACGAAGCGGCTCGCGTGCGCGAGCGCGACGTAGTCGACCGTGCGCGTGTAATTTCCGCTCTTCGAGTCGATCGTGACGAGGCCGCGGCAGTCGCTGCAGCCGCCCGCGTGCGGGCCGTGGTTTTCGTCGAGCGCGAGATTCCACAACAGCACGCCGCGCGACCAGCCGCGTACCGATCCGATCAGCAGGCGGCGCGTGATCGTGAGCAAGCCGTCGTCCTTCATCGGCTTCCAGTCGCCGCCCGAACATTCGGTGAGATAGGCGTCCTTGTCCGGATACTTGTCGTGCACGCGCGTCTGCGCATCGACGTAGCCCGCGTAGCAATGCCAGGCGACCGCCGCGACATAGCGATTGGCGAGCGGATCGGCGAGCACGGCCAGCGGTTCCGTCTCGAGGTCCCAGTTGTGGTCCCAGTCGAAGATCAGCGGCGCGCGTTCGCGCTTCGCCAGCTTCGGCCCGAGTTGCTCACCGATCAGCAACCGGCGCGCGCCCGCGCTGAGCAGCATGCCCGGATAGTCGGGCGCGTTGAAGCGCGGCTCGTTCTGCACGGTCAACGCGAAGATCGGTACGCCGGCGGCCGCCATCGCGTCGACGTATTTGACGAGATAGTCGGCGAACGCCGCGTGGTATTCGTACTTGAGAGTGCCGTGCAGCAGGCTGCCGTTGGTCTTCATCCACGCCGGCGCGCTCCACGGCGAAGCCATGACCTGCAACTGCGGGTTGATCGCGAGCGCCGCGCGCACGACCGGCAGCACCTCGTCGGCGCCGGTACCAGGCGTGCGCGGCGTCAACGAGAAATGGGCGAGCGCCGGATCGCTCTGCCCCGGCGGCATGTCGTCCAGGCTGTAGTGCGCGCGCGAGAAGTCGGACGCACCGATGGTCAGACGGGTGAAGTCGATGCCGAGGCCGTCAGCGCCGCGGCCGAACAATTCGCGCAGCAGCCTGTCGCGCTGCGCGGCATTCATGCGCTTTTCGATCAGCCATGCGGAAGAATCGGTGATCGCGGCGCCGAAGCCGATCATCGCCTGATGGCGCCTGTCGGCATCGATATCGATGACGCTGTCTGCGTTCGCCGAAGCGTCGAATGCGAGATCGGCTTCGCGCGCCAATTGCTTTTCGCCGTCCGCGGTGCTCAACCAGACCTGTACCGACGCGCGCGGAGACGGCCGCGGGAGTGGTGCACAGGCGGCGCACACGAGAACGCACAAGACGGATACGGCGCAAGGAAATTTCATCGGCAGGCGTCAAAAATGGAAACGTTCCCAATAATTCTAGCCGAAATATGGCAGACCCCGAAAACCGCGCGGGACACCCCGACCGGGCTTTGATCGGCGGCAAATGGCACGCCAGCGGACGAATTTGCTGCGCCGCACGATGACGGCCGGCCGCATCTGGTGCATATTCCGCGACGAAATTGGTAACGTTTCCAAAAATTCTTTCGCTTTGCGACGAGAGAGCAAAGACGGGATGCGCGCCGGTAAGTGCCGTGCGCCGCATGAAACGCAAATGTTCATTCCTGCGATCGTGATCGCGAAAACCAAAAAAAACGGCCGTCCTTGGCCGCACTCTGGACACCTTGGGAGAGCACCGATGATTCATTCCAGCACGTCGCGCACGTCCGTCACGCACGCCCGCGAGCTGCGCAAGCGTCCGCTCGCCATCGCGTGCGCGACCGCGCTTTTTCTCGTCGCCTCATCGGCAATCGCCGCCGATGAATCCACCGGCGCAACGGCGGCCGCAGCCACCGCAGACACCGCCGCCGACCAGGCGCAGTCCACTGCATCGGGCCAGGCGAAACCCGCCGAGCAGAAGAAGAAGGAAGGCGAGGATGCCGCCGCCAGCCTCAGCACGGTTACCGTGACCGGCATCCGCGGAAGTATCCAGAGCGCACTTTCGGTCAAGGAGAACCTGGACAGCATCGCCGAGGCGATCGCGCCCGAGGATCTCGGCAAACTGCCGGATCTGTCGATCGCGGAAAGCCTCGCGCGCCTGCCCGGCCTCGCGACCCAGCGCGTCGGTGGCCACGCGCAATACATTTCGATCCGCGGCCTGTCGCCCGATTTCGTCGGCACCACGCTGAACGGCCGCGAGCAGGCGTCCACGGGCGAAAACCGCGGCGTCCAGTACGACCAGTATCCGGCCGAGCTGATGGGCGGCGCCGTCGTGTACAAGGTGCCCGACGCCACCGTCATCGGCCAGGGTCTGTCCGGCACGGTCGACCTGCACACGATCCGCCCGCTCGATTTCCAGGAAATGACGATGGCCGCGAACGTGCGCGGCGAGCGCACGACCAACGGCAGTCTCAACCCCGGCAGCGGCGTCGGCAAGACCGGCAATCGCGTCAGCTTCTCGTTCGTCGACCAATTCCTCGATCACACGCTCGGCGTCGCCTTCGGCGTTGCCCACCTCGATTCGCCCTCGCAGGAAAAGCAGTACCAGGCGTGGTGGTGGAGCATGAACAACGGCACCGGCAGCATCGAGGACAACTGGGGCGGACCGCACACGCCCGGAATGCCGCCCAACGTGCTGTCCGAGGAAGGCATGCAGCTTCGCGCACAATCGCAAAGCCAGGAGCGCAACGGCGCCATCGGCATCATCGAATGGGCACCGAACGATCACTACCATTCGACCCTCGACATTTACTACTCGAAGTTCAACCAGGAGAAATACAAGAACGGCCTGCAGTGGTCGAGCAGCCCTTGGGACGGCCTCGCCTTCTCCAATGTCGGTACGTCGCTGGGCGGCCCCTACCCGATCGCCACCTCGGGCACGATCGACGGCCTGCAGCCGATCATGCAGAACGAGTACACCAAGGAAAAGGATTACCTGTTCTCGGCAGGTTGGAACAATCGCTTCGAATTCGACAACCAGTGGCAGGTGACCGCGGATCTGTCGTATTCGCGCGCCAAGGTGAAGCTGCATGACGCCTACGCGTTCACCGGCCTCGCCAAGGGCGCCTTGCTTTCGACCGGCTTCACGATGCCGGCCGGCGAGGGCTATCCGACGTTCACCCCGGCGGTCGATCTGTCGAATCCGGCCAACATCGTGTTCGCCGATCCGACCAACTACAGCTACAACGGCCGTGCCGAGTGGGATCACCAGAAGGACGAAATCAAGGCGTTCCGTCTCGAAGCCTCGCATCCGATCGGCTGGATTTTCAGCAGCGTGAACTTCGGTTTCGACTATTCCGAGCGCACGAAGTCCAAGCAGGCTGACGTATTCTTCGCCTACCTCAACGGCAATGGCTGCTCGACTTCCTATGCCGGTCCGTCGGGCAACCTGCCCGCCGTCAATCCGCAATGCCAGAGCCCGGCCTACGACCCGCACCACTATGTGCCGATCGGCTCCCCCGACGGCAGCACCTCGCTCGCCTATGGCGGCATCGGCGGCATCCCGTACTACGACGTGTTGTCGGCCATCGCGAACCAGTTCTACCTGGTCCCGAAGAGCGGCCAGAACGACTGGAACCGCAATTATTCGGTGACCGAGAAGGTGCCGCTGGCCTACGTCAAGCTCAATATCGACACCGAGTTGGGGGGCATGCCGATCCGCGGCAACATCGGTGGCCAGTTCGTGCGCACGGAAGTGTCTTCGACGGCCATCCAGACCAGCGGCGACACCTACGTCGGCACGCTCAACGGAAACGACTCGTACAACAAGTTCCTGCCCAGCCTCAATCTCGTCGGCGATCTCGGCGATCGCACCTACCTGCGCTTCGGCCTGGCGAAGACGATGGTGCGCGGACGCATCGACGACGAGAAAATCGCCTCGTCCGCCGGAGTGAGCCCTTGCGGCGGGAATCCCCCGAACGCGCAATGCGCCACTGTCGGCAACGACCCGACCAAGGGCACATGGGGCGGCAGCGGAGGCAACATCTTCCTGCGGCCGTGGGTCGCGGTCGGTACCGATCTTTCGTTCGAAAAGTATTTCGGCGAAGCCAGCTACGTTTCGGCAGCGATCTTCAACAAGAACCTGCTGACCTACATCTACAACCAGACGGTCGACAACTACAACTTCGCCGGCTACACGAACCCGACGCCGAACATCACGGCGATTTCCACCATCGGCACCAACACGATTCCGAAAAACGGCACCGGCGGCAGCATCCAGGGCGTCGAACTGGCCGCCGCGCTCGAAGGAAAACTGCTCGCGTCATGGCTGGACGGCTTCGGCCTCCAGGGCAACTTCGCCTACAACAAGAGCAAGGTTCCGACCAGCACGATCGCCTCGATCCCGGGCGGCCCGACCACGTTGCCCGGCCTGTCCGCGAAAACCGCCAACGTCACGGTCTACTACGAGAAGAACGGCATCTCGGTGCGCCTTGCGCAGCGCTATCGCTCGGAATTCACCGGCGAGGCGGTCGCGCTGTTCGACCAGATCGGCTACACCAAGATCCTCGCCGACAAGCAGACCGACTTCCAGGCCAGTTACGAGTTCGGCGAAGGCCGCCTGAAAGGACTCTCCGTGCTGTTGCAGGTCAACAACGTGACCGATTCGCCCTATCGCACCCAGCAGATCTCGGGCCTGCCCAACGGCGTCTCGGTCGCACGACCGCTCGAGTACGACACCTACGGACGCACGATCCTGCTGGGACTGAACTACAAGTTGTGAGAAAACCCGCGGCACCGCCGATCGCGGTGCCGCTTTCTCCGTTTCGCCCGGGTGCGCCCGCCGGCGACGAACGCCCGGCGCGCGGGCGCAATCCATCCGAGTCCACAAGCAAGACGATGAGCAACACGGCGGCGATAGCCCGAAATACGATCTTCAGCGCTATCGCAAGCCTCCTGCTGGCGGGCTGTGCGACGGAGGCCGGCAGGCAACCCTCCGCGGCCCGCCCCGCGGCTGCGGAGCCGACGGCCGACGATCTTGCCGACTGGCCGCGGGTGACGAGCCCGATCAAGCCCGATGCGGCGATGGAAGCGCGCATCCGCGAGATCGTCCAAGGCATGACGATCGAGCAGAAGATCGGCCAGATGACCCAGGCCGACATCCGCAAGATCACGCCCGACGAAGTGCGCCGCTTCTACATCGGCAGCGTGCTCAACGGCGGCAACACGCAGCCCGACAACACGCGCGGCGCGAGCTTCGCGCAATGGCGTGCGGCGACGCGCAAGTATCACGACGCCGCGCTCGCGACCGACATGGCGGTCAAGATTCCGCTGATCTGGGGCACCGACGCGGTGCACGGCCACGGCATCGTCTCCGGCGCCACGGTATTCCCGCACAACATGGGCCTCGGCGCGACGCACGATGCCGCGCTCGTGCGCGAGATCGCCGCGGCAACCGCGAAACAAGTGCGCGCGACCGGCATCGACTGGGTGTTCGCGCCGACGCTCGCGGTCGTGCAGAACATTCGCTGGGGGCGCAGCTACGAAAGCTTCTCGTCCAACCCGGCCGTGGTGCGCGAACTCGGCACGGCCTACGTGGAAGGCTTGCAAGGCAGGCTCGGCAGCGATGCCAGCGCGATCGCGACCGCGAAGCATTTCATCGGCGACGGCGGCACCGTCCGCGGCAAGGACCGCGGCGTCAACCTGTCCAGCCACGCCGACCTGATCGCGGTCCACGCGCAAGGCTACTTCGGCGCGCTCGATGCGGGCGCGCAAACCGTGATGGCCTCGTACAGCAGTACGCGCGATTTCGGCAAGATGCATGGCGCCGGGCACTTGCTGACCGACGTGCTGAAAAATCACATGGGCTTCGACGGCTTCGTGGTGTCGGACTGGAACGGCATCGCCGAAGTGCCCGGCTGCGAGCGCGACCATTGCGCGCACGCGATCAACGCCGGCATCGACATGGTCATGGTGCCGGAGAAGTGGGAGAAGTTCATCAAGAAAACCGCGCGCGAGGTGAACCTGGGCGAGATTCCGATGACGCGCATCGACGACGCGGTGACGCGCATCCTGCGCGTGAAGATGCGCGCCGGCCTGTTCGAGCGCAAGCCCGACACGGTCGTCGGCGATGCCGGAGACTTGCGGGCGCGCGACCTCGCCCGGCGCGCGGTGCGCGAGTCGCTGGTGCTGCTCAAGAACAACGGCGCGGCGCTGCCGCTCCGGCGCGGCGCGAAAATCCTCGTCGTCGGCAAGAGCGCGAACTCGCTGCGCAACCAGTCCGGCGGCTGGACGCTGAACTGGCAGGGCATGAAGAACCACAACGCGGATTTCCTCACCGGCGACACGATCCTCGCCGGCATCCGCGAGGCCGCGGGAGCGGCGAACGTCGTGTTCGACAAGACCGCTTCGAGCGCGAAAGTCGAATCGTTCGATGCCGTCGTCGCGGTGGTCGGCGAACTGCCCTACGCCGAAATGAAGGGCGATATTCCCTTTCCCGAAACCATCGCCGAAAGCCGGCTGTTCCCGGAAGATCTGCAAGTGCTGCGCAAGGTCGCCGGCCACGGCAAGCCGGTGATCACCGTGCTCGTGTCGGGTCGTCCGCTGTACGCGAACGACCTGATCAACCTGTCCGACGCCTTCGTCGCCGCGTGGCTGCCGGGCACCGAGGGCAAGGGCGTCGCCGACGTGCTGTTTCGCGATGCGCGCGGCGCGATCGCGCATGATTTCCACGGCAGGCTCGCGTTCCAGTGGCCGCGCACGCCGTGCCAGAGCGCGTTCGCCAAGGGCGACGGCGAACCGCTGTTTGCGCTCGGCTACGGCTTGACGTATGCGAATCCGCAGACGCTGGCCCGGCTCGATGCGCCGGCGGCACCGGGCAACTGCGCGCAGTAACGGACGCGACGACGACATGGCCACGATCAATGACGTCGCGCGCCTGGCCGGAGTCGGACTCGGCACCGCTTCGCGCGTGATCAGCGGCAAGGGTTCCGTCTCGGCCAGGACCGCCGAACGCGTGCGCCGCGCGATCGATGAACTCAAGTATCGCCCCTCGCACGCGGCGCGCACGCTGCCGACCGGCGCCTCGCACATGATCGGCGTCTACATCCCGCTGCTGAAAGGCTCGTTCTACACACCGATCCTCAACATCATCCACACCGAGTTGCGCGCGAACGGGCAGAACATGGTCGTCGCTTTCGGCAGCGGCAACGGCGACGCGCGCAAGCAGGCGATGGAAGGCCTCGAATTCCTGATCGAGCGCGGCTGCGACGGTTACCTGCTCGTCAGCGACGCGCTGGCCGAGGACGACATTGCCACGATCGGCGCGCAGGCCTCGCGGCTCGTGCTGCTCAATCATTCGCTGAAATCGATCCACAACCAGTGCTTTTCCGCCGACCACTACGGCGGCGGCCGCCTCGCCGCGCAGGCGCTGCTCGAAATGAAGCATCGGCGCATCGCGGTGATCGCCGGTTTCGCGACTTCGCTCGACAATATCGCGCGCCTGCGCGGCTTCATGGACGAACTGCGCGGCGCCGGCATCGACACCGACGCCATCCCCGTGATCGACAGCGACTTCTCGCCCGAAGGCGGCTGGAACTCGGCCGCGGCGCTGATCGCATCGAAGCACAGGTTCACCGCGCTGTTCTGCGCGAACGACGAGATGGGCGTCGGCGCCTTGTCGTACTTCCAGCAGGCCGGCATCTCCGTGCCCGGAAAAATTTCCGTGATCGGCTACGACGACACGGCGACCGCGGAATACTCCGCCCCGCGCCTGACCTCGGTGCACATTCCGTGGTACGACGTGGCGCTCAACGGCGTGCGTTGGCTGCTCAACCAGTGCTACGGGACGCACAAGCCGGTCAAGCGCAGGTTCGCGGCCAGCGTGACCTGGCGCGCGTCCGTGGCTCGCGCAGCGAACGGCAAATAACGAATCAACCATGCGGAAAACGAAGTTCATGCAAACACGCAGAGAATTCCTTCAGCTCGGCGCCGCCGGCGCGCTCGGCCTCGCCCTGCCCCGGGCGTTCGCGAAAGGCGCGGCGACGCGCACCTGGACCGTGGTCGAAACATCGCGCGACGGTGCGCGCCTCGCGCCGCGCGCGATGACGAACGCGGCCGCGTCGGGCGCAGCGACGCTGAGCTGCGATCCATCGAAGCGGTTCCAGCAGATCACCGGCTTCGGCGGCGCGCTGACGGAGTCCTCCGCCTACGTGCTCAAGCAACTGCCCGAAGCGCAGCGCCTCGAGGTGCTCAAGCGCTACTACGATCCGCGCGAGGGTATCGGCTACACGCTGGCGAGAACGCATATCGGCTCCTGCGACTTTGCGCTGTCGACGTGGTCGCTGGCACCGTCGCCGGGCGACTACGAACTGCTCGACTTCAGCCTGAAGCCGATGCAGCGCTGGCTGATGCCGCTCCTGCGCGACTCGCACCGCATCGCCGGCGCGGAGCGCTTCAAGCTCGTCGCCTCGCCGTGGAGTCCGCCGGCATGGATGAAGACCAACAACCAGATGGACCGCGGCGGTTCGCTGCGCGAGGAGTACGCGGCGACGTGGGCCAATTACTACGTCAAGTTCATCAAGGCGATGCGCGACGAGGAGAAGATCGCGGTCTGGGGTTTGACCGTGCAGAACGAGCCCGAGGCGAACCAGACCTGGGAGTCGTGCCTGTACACGCCCGAGCAGGAGCGCGATTTCGTGCGCAAGCATCTCGGCCCCACGCTCGCGCGCGAAGGCTTCGGCGGGATCAAGCTATACGGCTTCGACCACAACCGCGACACGCTGGAGAAGCGCGCCGACGCGATGCTCGGCGATCCCGAGACGGCCAAGTACATGGCCGGCATGGCCGTGCACTGGTACGTCAGCGACGATTACGGCGCCGAAGCGCGCGTGCTGAAGAAATATCCCGGCAAGGAAGTGCTGTTTACCGAGGGCTGCGTCGAAGGCGGCGCCCGGCCTGGCGACTGGATGGTCGGCGAGCGCTACGCGCGCAACCTGTTCGGCGACCTCAATGCCGGCGTCTGCGGCTGGATCGACTGGAACATCGCCCTCGATCTGCGCGGTGGCCCGAACCATGTCGGCAATTTCTGCGACGCGCCCGTGCTCGTCGACACGCACGGCGGCAAGGTGCTTTACCAGCCATCGTTCTACGCGATCGCACACTTCTCGCGTTACGTGAAACCCGGCGCGCACCGCGTCGAAGCGGCCGGCGGCCCGCAGGGCCTGCAATCGTGCGCCTTCGCCAATCCCGACGGCAGCGTCGCCGTCGTCGCCTTCAACCCGGGCGACGCCGCGATCGACTTCAATCTCGATATCGCCGGCGAGCGGCACGGCTGCCGCATACCGGCGCATGCGATCCAGACCTACCTTGCCTGACGGAGTTCGCAGCGGTTTTTGCCTTCGTTCCCGCAGGCCTGTAGCGGGAACCTGGCGACGTTGCCCGTCGTTCCGCCTTGCGCCACGATGACGGGCAGGGTCGACCGCCCCTGGTGACTTGCGCTCTGTCACATTGCTGTTACGCTCCATGCAACCACTTGGGGAGCCGGGAATGAGCCTGAAATTGCGCCTGATCGTGATGAACTTCCTCCAGTTCTTCGTCTGGGGGTCGTGGCTGATCTCGATCGGCGCATACTGGTTCCAGAACAAGCATTGGTCGGGCACGCAGTTCGGCGCGATCTTCTCGACGATGGGCATCGCGTCCCTGTTCATGCCGACGATCGCCGGCATCCTCGCCGATCGCTGGATCAACGCCGAACGCCTCTACGGCATCCTGCATCTGCTCGGTGGCGCGCTGCTGCTCGTGCTGCCGACGATCGAGGATCCGGGCACGTTCTTCTGGGTCATCCTGCTGACCATGATGTGCTACATGCCGACGATCGCGCTCGCGATCGCGGTGTCGTACAACGCGCTCAAGCAGCACGGCGACGACATCGTGCTCGTGTATCCGCCGATCCGCGTCTGGGGTACGGTCGGCTTCGTCGTCGCGCTGTGGGTGATCGCGCTGCTGCATCTGGGCACCTCGCCCGGGCAGTTTTACGTCGCCGCGGCCGCGGCGGGCATCCTCGGCGTGTACGCGTTCACGCTGCCGCCGTGCCCGCCCAAGCTCGGCCGCCCGTTCGACCAGGCCTTGGGCGACCCGCAAAAACTCGAAGTCGGCGCGCTCGATGCGTTCGGCCGCTCGAACCGGTTCGCCCTGCTCGTCGACACGTTCGGCCTGCGCGCGTTCGCCCTGTTCAAGAACCCGAAGCTCGCGATCTTCTTCATCTTCGCCATGCTGCTCGGCGCGGCGCTGCAACTGACCAACGCCTACGGCGACACCTTCCTGCACGACTTCGCCAAACTCGATGTGTACAAGAACGACTTCGCCGTGCGCTATCCCGAGTTCATCATGTCGATTTCGCAGATCTCGGAAACGCTCTGCATTCTGCTGATTCCGTATTTCCTCAAGCGCTTCGGCATCAAGACCGTGATGCTGCTGAGCATGGTCGCCTGGACGCTGAGGTTCGGCCTGTTCGCCTACGGCAATCCGGGGCCGGGCCTGTGGATGATCGTGCTGTCGTGCATCGTCTACGGCCTCGCCTTCGACTTCTTCAACATCTCCGGTTCGCTGTTCGTCGAAGGCCAGAGCGACGAGAAGATCCGCGCGAGCGCGCAGGGCCTGTTCATGCTGATGACCAACGGCATCGGCGCGGTGCTCGGCAGCACGATCTCGGGCTACGTCATCGACCGCTTCTTCACCGACCACGCCTGCAGCGAGGCGGTCGCGATCTGCAAGAACTGGCCCGGCATCTGGACCACGTTCGCGCTGTACGCGCTGATCACCGGCATCGCGTTCGCTGTGCTGTTCAAGCACAGGCACGAGCCGGCGGCATTGGCGAAGGCGTCTGTCGCGCATTGACGAGTCGCGACGCACCGCCGCGCAGGGGCGCGATTCATCGCGCCCGGCTTCTCGCGCCGGAAGAATCAACGAGATCACGGGCAGAGGCGCGGGTTCGACAAATCGAACCCCGGCGAATGTCGCTTGCTACAATTCGCGGATGCAGATCGGCCCTTACCGCATTGACCCGCCTGTCGCGCTCGCGCCGATGGCGGGCGTCACCGACAAACCGTTCCGTCAGCTGTGCAAACGGCTCGGCGCGGGGTTGGCCGTGTCCGAGATGACGACGAGCGATCCGCGCCTGTGGACTACGCGCAAGTCGCTCAGGCGCATGGACCATGCCGGCGAACCCGATCCGGTCAGCGTGCAGATCGCCGGCTACGATCCGGTGATGCTCGCCGAGGCGGCGCGCTACAACGTCGATCACGGCGCGCAGATCGTCGACATCAACATGGGCTGCCCGGCGAAGAAGGTGTGCAACGTCTACGCGGGCTCGGCGCTGCTGCAGGACGAGGCGCTCGTCGCGCGCATCTGCGCGGCGACGGCGGGCGCAGTGGACGTGCCGGTGACGCTGAAGATCCGCACCGGCTGGAACCGCGACAACCGCAACGGCGTGCGCATCGCGAAGATCGCGCAGGACTCCGGCATCGCCGCGCTGGCCGTGCACGGCCGCACGCGCGCCGACCTGTACAACGGCGAAGCCGAGTACGACACGATCGCGGCGATCAAGGCGGCGGTGTCGATTCCGGTATTCGCCAACGGCGACATCGATACGCCGCAGAAGGCGCGCGACGTGCTCGCGTATACGAAGTGCGACGGCGCGCTGATCGGCCGCGCCGCGCAGGGCCGGCCGTGGATCTTCCGCGAGATCGCGCATTTCCTCGCCACGGGCGAGACGCTCGCGCCGCCCTCGCCCGCCGAGGTCTGCGCGATCCTCGTCGAGCATCTGGAGAATCTCTACGCCTTCTACGGCGAGCCGCAAGGCGTGCGCATCGCGCGCAAGCACCTCGGCTGGTACGCGAAGGATCGTCCCGAAAATTCCGCGTTCCGCGCCGTGGCGAACCGCGCCGAAACCGCGGCCGAGCAGTTGCGGCTTACGCGCGAGTACTTCGGCGAGGCCGCGTCGCTCGCGCAGGCTGCCTGATCGCCGTCGCGCTGTCGAGGAACGCGCTCACCAGCGCGCCGTGGTATTTCGACCGGCGCAGCACCCAGGCCAGACGCCGGCGCAGGTCGAGAAACGGCGTCTGCAGCGCCGTCAGCCGGCGCGCCTTGATCGCATCGACAACCGCGACCGCGGGCAGGCAGGCAATGCCGAGACCGGCGATGACGGCCTGCTTGATCGCCTCGCTCTGGCCCAGCTCGAGCACGGTCTGCCCCGGCGGCAGCGAAGCGAGGATGCGCTCGGTCATCGCGCGCGTGCCCGAGCCGTCCTCGCGCAGGATCCAGCGCGCGTCGGCGAAATCGTCCGCGCGCAGGCGCTTGCGCCGCGCCAGCGCGTGATCGGGGCGCGTGCAGATCACCAGTTCGTCCTCGCGCCACGGACGCACGTCGATGTCCACATGCGCGACCGCGCCCTCGACGCAGCCGAGATCGAGCACGTGGTCGAGTACGCCCTTGACGATCGTATCGGTGTTTTCGACCGCCAGGCGGATCGCCACCTTCGGGTGCTCGGCGGTGAACGCGCCGAGCAGATCGCCGACGAGGTAGTTGCCGATCGTGTTGCTCGCGCCGAGACGCAACTCGCCTTCGAGCGCGGCGCCGCGCCCATGCACGCTGCGGCGCAGCTCGAGGGTGCGCTCCAGGACTTCCTGGGCGAGCGGCAGCGCATCGCGGCCGCGTTCGCTCAGGTACAGGCGCCCGCGCTTGCGGTCGAACAGATCCGCACCGAGTTGCGCTTCGAGCTCCGCAAGCGCCATGCTCAGCGCGGGCTGGGACAGATGCAGTTGCCCCGCCGCGGCGCGCAGGCTGCCTTCGCGCGCAACGGCGACAAAGACTTCGAGTTGGCGCAACGAGATGCCAAGCATCAGCAAATCTTATTCTCTGGATAAATAGTTTTCAATTCTCTTATCGGTCGCACGCATCGACAATATGCCGACTCCCCGAGAATCCACGACCGTGAGCGCCAACACCCTCGCCGCCTCTACCGCCAGCTCCGCCGGCAGTCCGATCCGCCGCCTTCTGCCCGGGCTCGCGCTCGCGCTCGCGCTCGGCATCGCCGGTCTGCTGCTCGCCGGCTGGGCGCCCTTGCAGCGCGCGCAGATCAGCGCGCTGACCATCGCGATCGTGCTCGGCATGACGGTCGGCAACAGCTTCGGCGCGCAGTTGCCGGCGGTGCTGTCGCCCGGCGTGCTGTTCGCCCAGCAGAAATTGCTGCGCCTCGGCGTCATCCTCTATGGTCTGCGCATTTCGTTCGGCCAGATCGCGGCGATCGGACCCGCCGGCCTCGCGATCGACGCGATCGTCGTCGTCGGCACGCTCGCGCTCGCATCGACGCTCGGCCGCCGGCTGTTCGGCCTCGACCGCGACAGCGCCTTGCTGACCGGCGTCGGCAGCGCGATCTGCGGCGCCGCGGCCGTGCTCGCGCTCGAACGCGTGCTCAAGCCCGATCCGGCCAAGGTCGCGATCGCGGTCGCGACGGTCGTGCTGTTCGGCACGCTCGACATCTTTCTTTACCCGGCCCTGTATCCGTATCTGCACATGGATGCGGCGCACTTCGGCCTCTACACCGGCGCGACCGTGCACGAGGTCGCGCAGGTGATCGCGGTCGGCAGCGCGGTCGATCCGGCGACCGCCGACAGCGCTGTCGTCGTCAAGCTGACGCGCGTCATGCTGCTGGTGCCGGTGCTGTTCTTCTTCGGCTGGCGCCAGGCGAAGCTGGCACACACCGCCGGCGGCGAGAAGAGCAAGGTGCCGCTGCCGTGGTTCGCGCTCGCCTTCGTCGCGGTCAGCGCGATCAATTCCGTCGTCGCGTTTCCGCCCGGGATCAAGAATCCGTTGCTGACCCTCGACACGCTGCTGCTCGCCGCCGCGATGGCCGCACTCGGCCTCGAAACGCGCGTGGCCAAGCTGCGTGCGCTCGGCCCGAAGCCGCTGCTGTTGGCCGTTGTCCTGTGGATGGGGTTGATCGCCGGCGGGGCGCTGCTGGTGCGCTTTTTTGCCTGAAGCGCCGAAAGCCACGGCGCTTTGGTCCGTTCTATTGCGGGTGAAATCACCCCACCGAGGACGCCATGAACAAGAACGCCATCGCCGCCGCACTGACAACTCTGATTTTCACCGCACTGCCAGCGCTTGCCAGCGCCGCCGACGCGAACGTCAACGTGCAGATCGTCGACGCCTTGCAGAAGCGCTACGGCGCACACCCGGGCTATCGGGCCAACCACGCCAAGGGTGTCGTCGCCGAAGGCAGCTTCACGCCGGCCGCCGACGCGTCCATGCTCACGCGCTCGCCGATCTACGCCGGCGCGGCCGTGCCGGTGACCGTGCGCTTTTCCGACGCGAGCGGCTTGCCCGACGTGCACGACGCCGCGCCCGACGCGAACCCGCACGGCCTCGCGATCAAGCTGCATCTGCCGAACGGCACGGACAGCGACATCGTGGTCAACTCGCTCAAGTTCTTTCCGGTCGCCACCCCGGAAGATTTCCGCGACCTCCATCTCGCCGCCGCAGCGAGCACGCCGGGCACACCGAAACCGACACCGCTGGAGACGTTCCTGAAGGCGCATCCGAGCGTCGCCAAGGCCGTCGGCACGCTCGGCACGCCGGCGAGCTTCGCCGACGAGGAGTACTACGGCATCGACGCGTTCGTGTTCACGAACAAGGATGGCAAAAAGCAGGCATTCCGCTATGTCATCGCGCCGGCCAAGGTCGTCCACTTGCCGAAGGAGGAAGCGGCGAAGAAGCCGGC
Source organism: Pseudomonadota bacterium (assembly GCA_018240505.1). Classification (GTDB taxonomy): domain Bacteria; phylum Pseudomonadota; class Gammaproteobacteria; order Xanthomonadales; family Rhodanobacteraceae; genus Rudaea. Next base: position 10,456 of record JAFEFQ010000254.1, on the reverse strand, counting down.
GAACTATCTGTTCGACGAATTGCCGCAGCGGCTCGCGAAGGGGCCGGTGACGTTCCACATCAAGGCCCAGCTCGCCGCCCCCGGCGATCAGACCCGGGACCCGACGCAACCCTGGCCCGCCGACCGCAAGATCGTCGACCTCGGCACGCTGACGATCACGAAGACCCTCGCCGACAGCGACGCGCAGCAGAAGAAGCTGCTGTTCATTCCGGGCCGCCTGACCGACGGCATCGAACCCTCGGACGATCCGCTGATTCCTGCGCGCGACGGCGCCTATGCGGTGTCGTTCGGACGGCGCAGCGCCACTCCGTAAGGCCCTTGTCCGCCGCTTTCGCGGATGCGGAAGTGGCGGGCCGCAACGCGAACGCGGCTACTTCGTGCCGAACAGACGGTCTCCGGCATCGCCCAGACCGGGCACGATGTAGCCGTGGTCGTTGAGGTGGCTGTCGATCGCCGCGGCGTAGATCGGCACATCGGGATGCGCTTCCTGCAAGGTCTTGATGCCCTCCGGCGCCGCGACGAGGCAGACGAACTTGATCGCGTGGGCGCCGCGATCCTTGATCCGGTCGAGCGCGGCGACGGCCGAGTGTCCGGTCGCGAGCATCGGATCGAGCACGATGGCAAGGCGCTCGCCGATGTCCAGCGGCAGCTTGCAGTAGTACTCGACCGCTTCGAGCGTGTGCGGGTCGCGGTACAGGCCGACGTGGCCGACGCGCGCGGAAGGGATCAGGTCGAGCATGCCGTCGAGCAGGCCGTTGCCGGCGCGCAGGATCGAGATCAGGCACAGCTTCTTCGACGACAGCGTCGGCGCGTCTATCGTCGCCAGCGGCGTCTCGATCTGCGTCGTCTCCAGCGGCAGGTCGCGCGTGACCTCGTAGGCGAGCAGCGTCGCGATCTCGCGCAGCAGCTGGCGGAACTCGGCGGTCGACGCCTGCTTGCGCCGCATCAGGGTCAGCTTGTGCTGCACCAGCGGATGATCGATGACGACGACGTTGGACATGCTCACAACCTCCAAGATATCGAGGACATTCTTTCCTTCTCCCACCGGGAGAAGGGAAGATCAAAATACCGTTCCGTCGCTGACGATATTCAACGGCGGCGCGCCGCCGGGCCGGCGCTCAGCGGCGATCTTGCGCCCGGCCGTCCAGGTGCCGCCTTCGAGCACGCGCGCGAGCGGCAAGGCCGCCGCATCGACGCCGAGCTTTTCGCGGATGCGTTCGGCGAGGCGGTCGAGGCCGATCACGGTCAGCGCGCGCCATTCGACGATCGCGGGATGGTCGACGGTCAACGCCTGGGTATACAAATCCGCATCGCGCGCGGCGATCACGCCGAAGTCGAGCAGCAGGCCGCCGTTGCGGTATTCGGGCAGGCCGGTCAGTTGATCGAGCCCGGTGACCTCGAGGCCGCCGTCGGCGAGCGGCTCGAGCAGCGAATAAGCCAGCCACTGGGTGAGCTTGTGGAACGGCACGAGGCCGTCGGCCGGATCGCCCGCGTCGACCGCGGCGCTCGGGTGCTTCCAGCAGTCGCCGAGATCGACGCCGCCGATTTCCAGGCGCCCCGGCCATACGGGCCCGAGTGCGTGCAGCAAGGTTTCCAGCAGCAGCGTCGCCGGAATTTTCCCGTCGACCGCGCGCGCGGCGAGATGGTCGTACAGATTGCCGAGCCGTGCCGGCGCACCGAACACGTCGGGATTGACGCGCGCCGCCGCGCCGAGCCTGCGCAACAAATTCACGCGGCCTTCGACGCCGACCAGCGGATTCATCGCATCGACCTGGAAGCCGTGCTCGACATCGTCGCTCGCGATCTGCATCAGCGCCGAAGCGTCGCTGCGCAGCGGGTCGCTCTTGTCGGCGGCGAACGCGCCGTTGACGAACATGTCGAAACTGGCGACACCGAGGCCTTCCGAGCGCGAGAAGCCCTTGTGGTGCGTCTCGTCGTAGTACTCCCACGAGGCGCCGGCGCCGGCGTCGAGCAGCACGCTCGGGATGGTCAGGTCGATGCCGATGCGCGCGCGTTCGGCGGCATGTTCCGGGCCGGTCAGTCCGCGCTTCGCGACGAGCTCGCCCCAACGGTCGATGCCGCCGGCCTCGAAATGGCGGCGGCGGCTGTGGATCGGCACGTCCAGATCGGGAAAGCGCTTGCGCATCACGCCGAGCACGTAGTCGGCGCAGGCGTCGAGCTTGTCTTCGTGCCAGGTGAAATGCGGTGCCTTGCCTGCCTTGGCCGCAGCCATGATGCGCGCGCAGCGTTCGCGCACGGCGGCGGCATTCAACAGTTTCAGCGCAGCCTGCTTTTCTATATTCCCCGCTTCCCCGTTTCCATTGTTCATGAAGGTCTCCGGCTCGGCTTTGCCTCGCCGACCGTTGCTAGGCTCGGCCTTCCACGGCCTCGCAAAGCAACCCGTCCCTTCGCATCCTGCTTCGGGCGCTCGGACTCGCGCGCCATGCGCTTCAACGCATCGCGCGATTCCACCTTCGAACTCGATTCCGAAATTGAAGCGTGCGCCATCATCCTATTCCTCGAGTCCTCGCCCCTTTGCCTTCTCCAATTCCGTCGCCGTCGGCGCCGCTTCGGTGCTGAAGTAGCCCGCGGCCACCTTCGCGTCCATCTCCACGCGCGCGTCCTGTGGAATCAGCTCGTCGGGAATCGCGACGCGCTCGACGATCTGGATGCCGGCCTGCGCCATCGCGCCGTGCTTCATGTTGCTCATCGACGCCCAGCGGTCGATGCGGCGGATACCGAGCCAGTGGAACACGTCGGGCATCAGTTCCTGGAAGCGCATGTCCTGCACGCCGGCGACACATTCGGTGCGCGCGAAATAGGTCTCGGCGCGGTCGCCGCCCTGCTGACGCTTGCGCGCGTTGTAGACGAGGAACTTGGTCACCTCGCCGAGCGCGCGGCCTTCCTTGCGGTTGTAGACGACGAGGCCGACGCCGCCCTGCTGCGCCATCTCGATGCACACCTCGATGCCGTGCGCGAGATACGGCCGGCAGGTGCAGATGTCCGAGCCGAACACGTCCGAGCCGTTGCATTCGTCGTGCACGCGGCAGGCGACCTTCGTTTCCGTCTTGCCGACCTGGGTGATGTCGCCGAAGAAATACAGCGTCATGCCGCCGATCGGCGGCAGGAAGACGTGCAGGTCCGGGCGCGTGACGAGTTCGGGGAACATGCCGGCGGTTTGCTCGAACAGGCCGCGGCGCAAATCCGACTCCTTGATGCCGAAGCGCTGCGCGATGCCGGGCAGGTGCCAGACCGGATCGACCGCGGCCTTGGTCACCTTGACGTCGCCGTTCGCGTGCAGGATGTGGCCGTCGGCTTTCAGGCGCCCCGCCTCGATCGCGTCCTTGAGCTCGGGCATGTTGATGTGCGCGCGCGTCACCGCGATCGTCGGCCGGATGTCGGCGCCCGCGGCGATCTCGTCGGCGAACGCGGTCGCGACCATGTGGCCCCAAGGGTCGAGCGAGACGATCTTGTCGGCGCCGTCGGCGCTCTTTTCCCACCACTGCGCATGCGGGCCGATCGGATCGGCCGGCGCGGTATTGGTCAGGTCGGGCCGGTGGCCGCGGTCGAGGCGACCGGAGGCGATCGCGAGCGCGCGGTACACGGCGTAGGCGCCGGAATGCGTGCCGATGACGTTGCGTTTGGCGGGATCGGTCAGCGAAGCGATAATGGGCCCGCGTTCCCTGGGCGTTGCCGCCCCCCAGTGGATCGGCGCCGCCTGACCGCGGCTGTCGGGATGCGAGGTCAGGACGATATGGCGTGAACTCATGTCTTTATGCAGTCACAAAAATGCAGCATACAGAGTTTTGGGGCCGTGTAAAGTGACGCGAAAAAGCTCCGCTCCGCGACGAGCCAAGGGAAGCTAGCGCAGTCGCTCAAGTTCAAATAGCCGCCTAAACGTCCAAATAAGCGGATACTGAACAACGATCGCCGGGACGAGCGTCGCGGCTGCAAACCGACCCCGATCCGTGTATGATGCGCGGTTTCCATCTCTCCATCCGAATCAAAGGATATATGCCGATATGAGCACCACCCTGTTCACCTCCGAATCGGTGTCCGAAGGTCATCCGGACAAGGTTGCCGACCAGATCTCCGACGCCGTCCTCGACGCGATCCTCGCGCAGGACAAGAAGGCGCGCGTCGCCTGCGAAACGCTGGTGAAGACGGGCGTGGCGATCGTCGCCGGCGAAATCACCACTTCTGCGTGGGTGGACATCGAGGCGTTGACGCGCAAGGTCATCCTCGACATCGGCTACAACTCCAGCGAGGTCGGCTTCGACGGCGCCACCTGCGGCGTGATCAACCTGATCGGCAAGCAGTCGCCCGACATCAACCAGGGCGTCGACCGCAAGTCGCCCGAGGAACAGGGCGCGGGCGACCAGGGCCTGATGTTCGGCTACGCGACCAACGAAACGCGCGACTACATGCCGGCCGCGATCTACTACTCGCACCGCCTCGTCGAGCAGCAGGCCAAGGTGCGCAAGAAGGGCAAGCTCAAGTGGCTGCGCCCCGACGCGAAGTCGCAGGTCACGTTGCGTTATGAAGACGGCAAGGCCGTCGCGATCGACGCCGTCGTGCTCTCGACCCAGCACGATCCCTCGGTCAAGCAGAAGGACCTCATCGCCGGCGTGCGCGAGGAAATCCTCAACCCGATCCTGCCGGCCAAATGGCTGCACAAGGGCACCAAGTTCCACATCAACCCGACCGGCAAGTTCGTCATCGGCGGTCCGGTGGGCGATTGCGGCCTGACCGGGCGCAAGATCATCGTCGACACCTACGGCGGCTGGGCCCGCCACGGCGGCGGCGCGTTCTCGGGCAAGGATCCGTCCAAGGTCGACCGCTCGGCCGCCTACGCCGCGCGCTATGTCGCCAAGAACATCGTCGCGGCCGGCCTTGCCGACCGCTGCGAAATCCAGGTCAGCTACGCGATCGGCGTGGCCGAGCCGACCAGCATCTCGGTGACCACCTTCGGCACGGGCAAGATCAGCGACGACAAGATCGAGAAGCTGATCCGCAAGCACTTCGACCTGCGTCCGTACGGCATCATCAAGATGCTGGATCTCATCCACCCGATGTACCAGCAGACCGCCGCGCACGGCCACTTCGGCCGCACCCCGCAGCTGGTCAGGCTGCCGAACGGCGAAACCTTCACCACGTTCTCGTGGGAGAAGACCGACAAGGCCGAAGCGCTGCGCGCGGATGCGAAGCTGAAGTAAAACCTTGTCCCATCACCGCACAAAAAGGCCGCGCAACGCGGCCTTTTTGTTGTACGAACGAGACGATCGTCGCACTCCCTCGCCCCCTTCCGATGCAGGTCAGCGAGTCTCTTGTTCCGCGTCCACCGTTCGCCGCGACGGCATCGCTTCAAAAAAGCCGAATGCGCGCACCACCGCGGCCATATCCAGATCGCCGAGCCCGGCGTCGTGCGCACGCCGGTACAGCGCGGCGCAAGCGCGCATGAGCGGAGCCGGCGCGTCCGCGCGCATGGCCTGGCCCGCGACCAATTCGGCGATCGTCGCCACGTCGCGCACCGCCGCCTGTGCCGAGAAGTCCTCGCGCACAAGCTTGTCCAGCTTGGTGCGCGATACTTCGCTGGCCATCGGTCCGACGTCGAGGATGCCGCGCAACAAGGCAAGGTCGATGCCGCAGGCGCGCGCCACGTGCACGGTTTCGCACAGCGCCGCCACCGTGGCGATGAGATAGTGGTTCACCGCCAGCTTCATGCGCAACGCGCCCGGCACCGCGCCGCAGCGGAACCATTGCGTGCACATCGGCTCAAGCAGCGGAAGCGCCTCCTCCACCGCATCTGTGGCGCCCGACACCATGCCGACCAATCGTCCCTGCTCGGCCGGAATACGCGAGCCGGAAACCGGCGCTTCGACGTAGCGCGCGCCGCAGGCGAGCAGGTCGCGCTCCAATCCTTGGGAATATTCGGGCGAAGTCGTGCCCAGATGGACGAAGACGCGGCCGGCAACGCGCGCACGAAACGCGGGCATGTTGCGCCCGAGCACCGCGTCGATCGCCGTTTCGTCGAGCAGCATCAGCAGCACGAATTCCGACTGCCGGCAAAGTCCATCGAACGAGGCGGCTGGTTGCGCGCCATGTTCCAACAGCGCGGCGCATTTTTCCGGCGTGCGGTTCCACACCGTCAGGCGCTTGCCGGCGCGCAGCAGATTGAGCGCCATCGGCAATCCCATCGTGCCGAGGCCGACGAAGCCGGCCGTCATCGCGCGCACTCCGCGGCATTCGCGGACAGCAGCCGAGTGCGCAGGAAGGCGACCACCTCGTCGCGCGCACGCAGCGTCGGCGAGCCTTCCTCGTCGACGAGATGCGCGGTGAGCACGCTGTGCTGGCAACCGACGATGTGCTTGAAGAACGGCGACGGCCGCGGATTGGCGGCAGCATCCGGCAGGACGTTGCCGACGAAGCGCCGGCCGAGTGCCGAAGCATAGGCGGCGAAGCGTTCCGCGCGACAGTGGCGATCTCCGGCGAAACGGTAGGCGAGCACGCTGAGGTCGTCGCGCTCCAGGCGGGCGCGAACAGCGCGCAGTTCATCCGTGTCGCTCTCCACCGCGGCCGCATCGTCGAAAGGCAGCGAAGGTTGCGCGAGTACCGGCGCCAGCACCGCCTGCTCGAGCATCATCGAAAGCGCGAAATTGCCGGTGAAGCACATGCCGACCGCACCGACGCCCGGCCCGCCGCACTCCTCGCGCGCGAGCCGCGCAAGCGCGCGCAGCCAGCGTGTAACCGGGCTCGCGCCACGCCCGGCCAACGCATGGAACTCGGCGCTGACGCAGGCGCGGCGCAGCACGGCCAGCCCGTCTTCAGCCTGCGGATAAGCGCCGTCGCGGCCGAACAGCGAAGGCATGTAGACCGTGAATCCGGCCTGCCACACCCAGCGTGCGAATCGCGCGACGTCCGGACTGATGCCCGGCATCTCCGCCATCACGATCACGCCCGGACCCCGCCCGCCCACGTAGACACGCCGCGTCGCACCTTCGAGTTCGATTGCGCGCGCGGCGAAATCGTCGAGCGGATCGTCGTCGTGATTCGTCGCGTTCATGGGTTCGCACTCGTCGGGAATCCGGCGCCATTTCAACCGTTTCCGCCCGCGCCGTGATAGTGTCGGAAAAGACATCTTTCAGGCGATTTCCGACATGAAGGATTTCGAACTGCTGCTCCTCGACGGAACCAATCCCAGCGGCGTGTCGATGACACGCGACATTCTCGCCGCTGCCGCCCTCTTCGCCGCACGCAACGGCGAGGCGGTGCCGACCTGGGGTCTCTATTCGCCCGCAGGCGGCCGCATACACCTGCAGGGCGGCATCGGCGCGGACACGCGGCGATTGCCCGGCCGCCGTGGCGGGACGCGCTCGGTGCTGCTGGTTCCCGGCATCTGGGTGGCCGACGTACGCGAGTTGCATGCGCGCATCGCGGTCGACGATTGCCGGCGCGCGATCCGCCTCATCGCGGCGCACGTGGCCAACGGCGGCCGGGTAGCGGCATCGTGTTCGGCCGTGTTCCTGCTGCAGGCCGCCGGCGTGCTGTCGGGGCGGCGGGTCACGACGACGTGGTGGCTGGCACCGGATCTGGCGCGCCTTGCGGCGGACACGCGCGTCGACGCAACGCGCATCCTGTGCATCGATGGCCCCGTGCTCACCGCCGGTGCCGCGTTCGCCCAATCCGACCTGATGCTGCACCTGCTGCGTCAGCGCTTCGGCGCGAAGCTGGCCGAGGGCGTATCACGCGTGTTGCTGCTGCACGAACGCGCGCAGCAGGCGCAGTTCGTCATCCCGGCGATGCTGGCGAGCGGCGATGCGCTGGTTGCGCGGCTGACGCGGCGCGTGGAGGCAGCCCTGCCCGAGGTTCCTTCCGTAACCCGGCTCGCCGCGGAGCTTTGCATCTCCGAGCGCACGCTCGCCCGGCATGTGCGCCATGCGACCGGCATGGGCACGATCGACCTGATCCGCAGCATCCGCATGCATCGCGCGCGCAGCCTGCTGCAGAACAGCCGCATGAGCGTCGAACGGGTCGCCGCCGCCGTCGGCTATCGCGATGCGACCGCGCTGCGGCGCCTCGTGCGCAAGGCAGCCGGAGTCACCCCCGGCAGGATGCGCGCCACGGTCGAACGGGATTGACTGCGCTGCCAGCCTGATGTGGTCGACGAAGAGATCGGCCGCTGCCGCAGGCGATTTGCACAACGCCGCGATGAGCGGGATGAACAGGCCATGCGCAATGGTCACGCCGCAGCGCTCTCCAGGAAGGTAGCGTGAAGCATGCGGCGCGCATACCGGTTGCGGACAAGAAAAAGGCCGCTCGCGCGGCCTTTTTCATTTTTGCATGGCGAAGACTCCGCCGCTTATTCGCCGTGCGTCTCGGCGACGAACTCGGTCACGCCGCCGCGCAGCGTTTCGAAGTCCGCGTCCGACAGAGCGCCGGCCTTCTTGCGACGCTGCTTGTGGTACGCAAGGCCAGTACCCGCCGGAATCAGGCGACCGACGATGACGTTCTCCTTGAGACCGCGCAGCGTGTCGCGCGTGCCGCGCACGGCGGCCTCGGTGAGCACGCGCGTGGTCTCCTGGAACGACGCCGCCGAGATGAACGACTCGGTCGCGAGCGAAGCCTTGGTGATGCCGAGCAGCATCGGATCGAACTCGGCCGGACGCTCGTCGCGCGCCTTGGCACGCGCGTTCTCCTCGCCGACGCGCTTGCGGTCGCTCTGCTCGCCGCGCAGGTAGCGCGTATCGCCCGGCGCGGTGATCTCGACCTTGCGCAGCATCTGGCGAATGATCGCTTCGATGTGCTTGTCGTTGATCTTCACGCCCTGCAGGCGGTACACGTCCTGGATTTCCTTGACCAGGTAGGCGGCCAGCGACTCGACGCCGAGCAGGCGCAGGATGTCGTGCGGATTCGGCTCGCCGTCGACGACGGTTTCGCCCTTCTCCACGTGCTCGCCCTCGAACACGATGACCTGACGCCACTTCGGGATCAGCTCCTCGTGATCGTTGCCGTCCGCGTCCTTGATGATCAGGCGCTGCTTGCCCTTGGTGTCCTTGCCGAAGCTGACCACGCCGGAGACTTCCGCCAGGATTGCGGGTTCTTTGGGCTTACGGGCTTCAAAGAGATCCGCCACGCGCGGAAGACCACCGGTGATGTCGCGCGTCTTCGAGGTTTCCTGCGGGATACGTGCGACGACGTCGCCGACGCCCACTTCCGCGCCGTCCTGCAGGCTGATGATCGCGCCGGCGGGCAGGAAGTACTGCGCCGAGATGTCGGTGCCCGGCAGGCGCAGCTCCTTGCCCTTCTTGTCCTCGAGACGCACGATCGGACGCAGATCCTTGGCCTGCGTGCCGCGGCGCTTCGGATCGGTGACGACGGCCGACTCCAGGCCGGTCAGCTCGTCGGTCTGCGCCTGCACGGTGACGCCGTCGATGAAGTCGATAAAGCGCACTTTACCCGCGACCTCAGTGACGATCGGGTGGGTATGCGGATCCCAGTTCGCGATGGTCTGGCCGGCCTTGACCGCAGCGCCGTCCTTGATCGAGATCGTCGCGCCGTACGGCACCTTGTAGCGCTCGCGCTCGCGGCCGTGCGCATCCATGATCGACAGTTCGCCCGAACGCGACACCGCCACGAGATGGCCCGCGCCGTGCTGCACCGTTTTCAAATTGTTGAACTTGACCGAACCGGTGGTCTTGACCGACACGTTGTCGACCGCGGCCGCACGCGATGCCGCACCACCGATGTGGAACGTACGCATGGTCAGCTGCGTGCCCGGCTCGCCGATCGACTGCGCGGCGATGACACCGACCGCTTCGCCCATGTTGACGATGTGGCCGCGCGCGAGGTCGCGTCCGTAGCAGTGCGCGCAGATGCCGAAGCTTGATTCGCAGGTGATCGGCGAACGCACGAGCAGGCTCTGCACGCCGGCGGCTTCGAGCTTCTCGACCCACTTCTCGTCGAGCAGCGTATTGCGCGTGACGATCGGATCCTCGTCGTTGCCAGGCGCGAAGGTGTCGGCCGCGACGACGCGACCGAGCACGCGATCCTTCAGCGGTTCGACGACGTCGCCGCCTTCGACGATCGCGGTCATGGTCAGGCCGTTGAGCGTGCCGCAATCGGGCTCGGTGACGACGACGTCCTGCGCCACGTCGACGAGACGGCGCGTGAGGTAACCCGAGTTCGCGGTCTTCAACGCGGTATCGGCCAGGCCCTTGCGCGCGCCGTGGGTCGAGTTGAAGTACTGCAGCACGTCGAGACCTTCGCGGAAGTTCGCCTTGATCGGCGTCTCGATGATCGAGCCGTCCGGACGCGCCATCAGGCCGCGCATGCCGGCGAGCTGGCGGATCTGCGCCGCGCTGCCGCGCGCGCCCGAGTCGGCCATGATGTAGAGCGAGTTCATCGACTTCTGCTCGACTTCCTTGCCGGAGGCGTCCTTGACCTTGTCGAAGCCGAT
>JAFEFQ010000253.1 GCA_018240505.1 Pseudomonadota bacterium | reverse complement strand
GGCACCATCCTCGACCCGAAGAACGGCAAGACCTACGGCTGCAAGCTCACCCCCGCCGCCGACGGCAAGACCCTGCAGGTGCGCGGCTTCAAGGGATTCTCGCTGCTCGGCCGCACCCAGGTGTGGGAGCGTGTGTCGCCTTGATCGACGCGGCGTGAGGGATCGTCGGCAACGCCTGAGGATTGGACTGCACGATCCGCGAACAAAAGAGATTTTCCCACAACAAACAGCGCCGCGTATCTCGCGCATGCCAGATCAGGCTGCGGGATTACGCGGCGTTTTGAAATCGAATAGTAGTCACGCCTCGCGCTAAGTATCTGCCGCTTCTATGCTGCGACGGGCCGCGCTAAATTGACGCGCACAGTGATAGCGGCCACTTACGTCGAGCGTCGGCCGGCATATATGAGTATTGAAGATCCTTCTGCGCTGTCTGCGGGCATGCATCCTCTCGATGCGATGCGTGTTGCGCCCGACCACCATGACGTCCTGCTCGAGAACGAGAAGGTCAGAGTTCTGGATACGCGGCTTGGGCCCGGAGAGCGAACGCCCGTGCACGCTCACCAGTGGCCGGCCACGCTTTATGTTCTGAGCTGGAGCGACTTTGTGCGCTACGACCCGAACGGAAACGTCCTCGTCGACTCGCGTGCCATGACCGCAAAGCCACAGCCCGGCTCCGCCATCTGGTCCGCTCCGCTCATGCCGCACTACGTGCAGAATGTCGGGCAGACCAGCCTCCACATCATCGCGATAGAGATCAAGTCGTAGCGTCTTTGGCCGCCGCAACACTATCCAGCGCGGCCGCCAGCTGGGCCAGCGTGCGCTCGACGTGGCGCAGCTTGTCGAGGCCGAACAGGCCGATGCGGAAGCTCATGAAGTCGGCGCGCTCGCCGCATTGCAGCGGCACGCCGGCGGCGGTCTGCACGCCGGCGTCGATGAACTTCTTCGCGTTCTGGATGCCGGGGTCGGTGGTGTAGCTGACGACGACGCCGGGCGCCTCGAATCCTTTCGCCGCGACACTCGGGAAGCCGCGCGATTCGAGCAGCGCGCGCGCCTTCGCGCCGAGTTCGAACTGCGCCGCGCGCGCGGGCGCGAGGCCCCAGGCCAGCGTCTCGCGCATCGCGTCGCGCAGGCGCACGAGGCCGTCGGTCGGCATGGTCGCGTGATAGGCGTGCTGGCCTTTTTCGTAGCCTTCGGCGATCTGCGTCCATTTCTTCAGGTCGCAGGCGAAGCTGCTGCTCGTGGTGGCGTCGATCGCCGCGCGCGCACGTTCGCCGAGCATCACCATCGCGCAGCAGGGCGTGCTGCTCCAGCCCTTCTGCGGCGCGCTGATCAGCACGTCGACGCCGGTTGCCTGCATGTCGACCCAGGCCGCGCCCGAAGCGATGCAGTCGAGCACGAACAAGGCGCCGACCTCGCGCGCGGCGGCGGCCACGGTGCGCAGGTAGTCGTCGGGCAGCAGGATGCCGCTCGCGGTTTCCACATGCGGCGCGAACACGAGCCCGGGTTTTTCCGCGCGTATCGTCGCGGCGACCTCGTCGGCGGGACACGGCGCCCACGGCGCCTGCGCGGCGTCGCTCGCCTGGCGTGCCTGGCAGACGATCGCGCCGCCGCCGAAGCCGCCGGCGTCGAAGATCTGGCTCCAGCGATAGCTGAACCAGCCGTTGCGCACGATCAGCACTTTTTCGCGATTGCCGAACTGGCGCGCGACCGCTTCCATGCCGAAGCTGCCGCTGCCGGGCACGATGACCGCGCTGTGCGCGGCGTAGACCGACTTGAGCATGCCGAGGAGGTCCCGCATCGCGCCGACGAAACGCTTCGACATGTGGTTGAGCGCGCGATCGGTGTAGACGACCGAGAATTCGAGCAGGCCGTCGGGATCGACGTCGGGAAGCAGGCCGGGCATGGGATCTCCGTGGTGGGAAGGCTCGCGCGGATTTTCTCCGCGATTCACGTCGCGCGCACGACCAGCCGGCTCGGCAGCGTCTCCGACGCGACGTTCTCGCCGCGGAACAACGCCAGCGCCTTGCGCGCGAGCAGCACGCCGCCTTCGTGCCAGTTCTGGTGCACCGAGGTCAGCGGCGGAATGAAGGCCGCGCCGAGCGGCGTGTCGTCGTAGCCGATCACGGTCACGTCCTCGGGCACGCGCTGGCCGGCCTCGATCAGCGCGCGCACGGCGCCCATCGCGAGCAGGTCGTTGATCGCGAACACGGCGTCGAAGCGCGTCTTCTTGCGCAGCAGCGCGTGTATCGCCTCGAATCCCGATTCGGCGGTGAACGCCTTGTGATCGATGACGATCGGCGTGATGCCGTGCGTCTTCAGGTGCTTCGCGAAACCGGCGTGGCGCTCGGCCATCTCGGCATGATCGGTGTCGCCGAGAAAGACCGGATGATGGCGGCCGAGCGAGACGAAGCGTTCGGCCACGCTCGCGCCGCCCTGGCGGTTGTCGCTGCCGACGACGACATGCGCATCGTCCGGCGCCTGCGCGCCCCAGACGACCATCGGCAGGCGCAGGCGGTCGAACAGGTGCACGGCCTGCTGCCTGGCGCCCTGGCCGAGCAGGATCACCGCATCGGCCGCCTGCACGGCCGGCGCGAGCGCGCCGGGGCGCGTGGTCAGCAGCACGCTGTAGTTGGCGGTGGCGAGTTCCTGGGCGATGCCGCCGAGCAGTTCGAGCGGATACGGATCGGACATCGGCCGGTTGGCGCTCGGCTTCATCTCGACGATGACCGCGATCGTGTGGCTCTGGCGCAGGCGCAGGTTGCGTGCGCTGACGTTGAGCTTGTAGCCGTGTTCGGCGGCGAGCGCGCGCACCTTGTCGCGGGTCTGCGCGGAAACGATGCCGTTCTCGCTGAGCGCGCGCGAGACGGTGATCTTGGAAACTCCGGCGAGCCTGGCCAGGTCGGCCATGGTCAGCGCGCCTTCCGGCGTCGCGGCGTGGTTGGTGTTGCGTCGGAATTTGGCCATGCGCCGGCTTTGCTTCTGTGCAATCGATGCGTTGATCCGGGCGGCTAGTGTGGCGTTTCGTCGTCGCCGCGTCCATTCCGCAAAGCCCATCCGTTTGTGCGTTCGCAGCAACTGGTATCGGTGTCTTGATATCGGTACCAGTCGGTGTTAGCGTGCGCTCCAATGACCTCGGCCGGCGACAGACGCGCAGCAGCGCGCGGGCCGGACGACCTGGGAGGGAACGACGATGCATTCGCGCAAATCCGCCGTGCACACGCTGGCGCGTTCGACCGAATCGACCGGATCGGACGCGAGCGCCGGCGTCGACGGCGAACGGCTTGCGGCATCGACTTCCCCTGATGCGCGCCGCGTCTCCCGCTCGCAGTGGCAGCCCGCCCGCGCGGCGCAGGACGAAACCCTGTTCGCCCTGGCCAACGGCGCGCTCGGCGTGCGCGGCGGAATCGAGGAATCCCCCAGCCCGACCCAGGGCACGTTTATCGCCGGCGTCTGGGAGCGCAGCGCGATCCACTACCACGAGCGTCACCACGGCTTCGCGCGCACGACCGACACGCGCGTGCCGGTGGCCGACGCGACCGCGATCCGCATCCGCCTCGGCGACACGCCCGCCGATCCAGCCCACGGCGAAGTGCTGGCGTTCGAACGCACGCTGGACATGCGCGCCGGCGAACTCGTGCGCAGCATCGCCTTCCGTACCGCGCAAGGCGCAACGCTCGAAGTGAAGGCGCGGCGCCTGGTGCCGCTCGCTCATCCCGGCCTGCTCTGCATCCGCTGGACGTTGCGCTCGCTCGACTACACCGGTCCGGTCACGCTCGAATCGGCGATCGTCGGCAACGTCGCCGCAGCGGCGCAAGGCGACGATCCGCGCTTCGGCGCCGGCGCGGGTCTGGCCATGCAGATCGCCGACACCGCCGCCGACGCGCACGAGGCGCGACTCGTGCAGCACACGCGCGCCAGCGCGATCGGCGTCGCCTGCGTGCAGCGCCAGCGCGTGACCGGCGCGGCGTTTGCGCAGGCGTCGGCCGATGCGAACGCGGCGCGGCAATGCTACGCCGCGCGACTTGCGCCGGGCGGCGAGATCGAAGTCGAAAAATACGTCGCCTATGCGTGGACGCAGCCAGGCGGCAGCGAGTCCGATGCGCAGTTGCATGCATCCGCACAAGGCACGCTCGATGCGGCGATGGCGCAGGGCTTCGATGCGCTGGCGCAGGCGCAGGCCGACGAAGTGGCCGCATTCTGGAGCGTCGCGGACTTCTCCATCGACGCGGTCGACGCGGAAGCGGGACGGCGCGACGAACAGGCGCTCGCCTTCAACCTGTTTCATCTGTTCCAGTCGGCCAATCGCGACGGCTACGGCGGCATCGCGGCCAAGGGCCTGACCGGCGAGGGCTACGAAGGCCACGTGTTCTGGGACTCGGAAACCTTCGTCCTGCCGGTGTTCGCCTTCACCGCTCCGCAGTTGATGAAGCCCAGCCTCGTCTGGCGCTTCCGCACGCTCGAGCGCGCGCGCGTCCACGCGCGAGAGATGGGGCACGCGCGCGGCGCGCTGTATGCATGGCGCACGATCGCCGGCGACGAGTGCTCGGCGCACTACCCTTCGGGCTCGGCCCAGTACCACATCAATGCGGCGGTGGCCTTCGCGGTGCGCCTTTACGTCGAAGCGACCGGCGATACGGCCTTCCTCGCCGAAATGGGCGCGGAGATGCTGGTCGAGACCGCGCGCGTCTGGCTGCAGGTCGGCTTTTTCAGCGAGCGCCGCGGCGGCGTCTTCTGCATTTGCGCGGTGACCGGGCCCGACGAGTACACCGCGCTCGTCGACAACAACTACTACACCAACCGCATGGCGCAGGAACATCTGCGCTTCGCCGTCGCGGTGATGCGCGAACTCGCCGCCGAATCGCCGCAGGTCCATGCCGCGCTGGCGCGCAAGCTGGCGCTCGACGCATCCGAAATCGACGCGTGGTCGCGCGCGGCGGACGCGATGTACCTGCCCTACGACGAGCGGCTCGGCATCGTCGCGCAGGACGACACGTTCCTCGACAAGCCGCTATGGGACATCAAGGGCACGCCGCCGGAGCAGTTCCCGCTGCTCATGCACAACCATCCGCTGAATCTGTACCGCTATCAGGTGTGCAAACAGGCGGACGCGCTGCTTGCCTTCGTCCTCGCCGATGCCACGCAGGTCGACTGGGCGGTCAGACGGCGCAGCTTCGACTACTACGAAGCGATCACGGTCCACGATTCGACGCTGTCGCCGTCGACATTCGCCGTGCTCGCCGCCGATATCGGCGATCTCGACAAGGCGCAGGCGTATTTCCACGAGAACCTGCGCATCGATCTCGACGATCTGCACGGCAACACCAGCCACGGCGCGCACATGGCCGCGATGGCCGGAAGCTGGCTTGGCCTCGCCTGGGGTTTCGGCGGCGTGCGCGTGCGCGACGGCAGGCTGGGCTTCGCCCCGAAGCTGCCGCCCGGCTGGCGCAGCTATCGTTTCGGCATCCTCTGGAACGGCGTGCGCATTGGCGTTACCGTCGACGCCGACGGAGCCAGATACGCCTATCCGGACGGCGTATCCCATCCGGTCACGGGCAAACGCATCGACGTCGATACGGCAACTCGAGGAGAGAAGCCGGTGAAGAGCGCAGGCGCCCCCTCCCCCTCGCATGCTTCCGCGGCAACGCCGTCGGAAGCCGGGGCTTCTCGCGGCTTTCCGCGCCCGTTCAAGGCGTTGATCTTCGATCTCGACGGCGTGCTCGCCGACACCGCGCATCTGCACCACGCGGCCTGGAAGCGCCTCGCCGGCGAACTCGGCCTGGCGTGGGACGATGCGATCGGCGAGAAGCTGAAAGGCGTCGATCGCATGGCTTCGCTGGCCATCGTGCTTGGCGATGCGGCGAAAAAGTATACCGCCGCGCAGCAGCGCGAATTGGCCGACCGCAAGAACGGCTACTACCGCCGCGAGATCGCGACGTTCTCGTCCGACGACCTGCTGCCCGGCGCGCTCGCCTCACTCAAGGCTGCGCGCGCCGCGGGGTTGAAGGTCGCGCTCGCGTCTGCCAGCCGCAGCGCGCGGGAGCTCGTCGAACGCATGGGCGTGGCCGGGCTGTTCGACCACGTCGTCGATTCGGCCACGATCGCGCGCGCCAAGCCCGACCCCGAAATCTTCCTGCGCGCGGCCCAGGCGCTCGGCGTGGTTCCCGCCGACTGCCTCGGCATCGAGGACGCGCAGGCCGGCGTGGCCGCGATCAAGGCCGCGGGCATGGCCGCGCTCGGCATCGGCGATGCGGCCGTGTTGCGCGGCGCGGATGCCGTGCTGCCGAGCCTGGCCGAATTCGATCTGGCGAAATTCGTTACAAAAAAGAACAGGGAAGACAGCGTTGCAATGACCTGACCGCCGCGGACCCGCAACGCAGAATTCGCGGGCCGACGGTAACAACAACATCGTGCTCACACTTCGGAGGGAGAACCCCATGAAACCGACGAACACCCGTCACCAGAGAACACCGCGGCCGAACACAATGCGGCTCGCCCTGACCAGCGCGATCCTGGTCGCACTGACCCCCATGGTCATGGCCGCCGACGCGACGCCAGCGCCGACGCCCGACCCGCAAGCCGCTCCGGCTCCCACGCCATCCGACCAGAACCGGGCCAACGCCGCGGCGAAAACCGAAACCCAATCGCTCGAGGGCATCGTCGTCACCGGCACCGCCACCGCCGGCGGCGTCAAGAAACTCGACGCGAGCTTCATCATCACCGCGGCGAACGCCGAACAGATCAAGGAAGCCAACCCGAAGAGCACCGCGGACATCCTGAAAATTTCCCCGGGACTGTGGCCGGAATCCTCCGGCGGCCAGACCGGCGCCAACATCGAAATCGCCGGCTTCCCGGGCGGCGGCGATGCGCCGTTCTTCACCATGATGGTGCAGGGCACGCCGATGTACGGCATGTCCTCGTTGTCGTTCATGGATTCGAGCTCGTTCGTGCGTCTGGACGATACCGTCGAACGCGTGGAAATCATCCAGACCGGCCCGGGCGTGCTGTACGGCGCGGGCCAGATGGGTGCGACCGCCAACTTCCTGCTCAAGCAGGGCACCTCGGAACCGGCCGGTTCGATCGCCGTGACCTACGGCAACGAAGGCCTGTACCGCGTCGACGGTTTCTTCGGCGGCAAGCTGGCCGATGGCTGGTACGGCAGCATCGGCGGCTTCTGGCGCCAGTCGGACGGCGTGCGCAGCCCGCAATTCAAGGCGGACGACGGCTACCAGTTGACCGGCACGCTGACCCACGACCTCGACAACGGCTCGATCATGCTGTGGGCGCGCACCCTGCAGGACAAGAACCAGTTCATGGTGCCGACGCCGCTGATCGAAGACCAGCACGGCAATTTCTCCAAGTATCCGGGCTTCGATGCGCTGACCGACACCTACGGCAGCAAGGCGATCCAACACATGACGCTGGTGAATCCGGCCGGCGGCACCGAACAGGCCAATCTGGCCAACGGGCGCGGCGGCAATCTGAACTTCTTCGGCGGAAATTACGACGCGGAGTTCAACGGCTGGCAGATTTCGGACAAGTTCGTGTGGAGCGGCGGCCAACTCAACACCAATGCGCTGTTCTCGGGCCCGAACCCGAAGCCGCTCGGCTATTTCCTCTACGGCTGCAACTACAAGAGCGCGCTGTCGAACGAATTTTGCGCGGCGGGCGACGGCAACACGCTCAATTACCCGCTGAGCCAGAATGTCAGTTACAACGGCGCAAGCAGCCTCGATCAAAGCGTGATCCAGCAGGGCTGGTGGTTCATCCAGAAGGACCTGCGCAACCTCAACAACGACTTCCGCGTCAGCAAGGAGATCTTCGACGGCAATACGCTGACCGCGGGCGTGTACCTGGCCCACTACACCGACGACGACAATTGGTCGCTCGGCAACCCGATGCTGATGACCAACACGCCCAACGCCAGTCCGATCACGTTGAGCTACGTGCAGGGCGGCAACACCTACTACGTGACCAACCCGCAGGGCATCCTGAGCTACGGCCAGGGCTACAACATCATCGAGCACGGTGTCGGCAACAACAAGGCGTTCTACCTCGCCGATTCGTGGCGGCTGTGGGACAAGTGGCTGCTCGACGTCGGCGGCCGCGTCGAGAACATCAGCGTCAACCAGCGCACCTGCAACCAGAAGAACGTCAACCTCGACGGCAATCCATACACGCTCTGGGACAACAACGCGCAGATCTGCGACGGCACGTACACGACGCTGCACTACGACAAGACCCATCCGGCGTTCACCGCGGGCCTGAACTACGAGATCTTCGACAACATGTCGGCCTATCTGCGCGTATCAGCGGGCGGCCACTTCAACGACTTCGACAACGGCATCCGCGGCACCGGCGGCGACTTCGCGCCGATGCAGAAGATCCGCAACTTCGAGTACGGCTTCAAGTGGCAGACCGACTGGGTCTATGCCGATCTCTCCGCCTATCATCGCCAGTTCACCGGCCTGACCTACGGCGCCGCCGACAACAACAACACGCCACTCGATTGCAACGGCAAGCCGACCGCGCAGAGCGGGCTGCCGCAGTGCACGGCGATCTACGGCGCCGACACCAAGGGTTTCAACGGTCATGTCGTTCTTACGCCGATCGAGAACTTCAAGGTCGATGCGCTGGTGGCGCTCATGTACGGCCACTACTCGCACCAGAACGGCTTCGCCATCGCAACGGACGTCAACGGCCACCAGTTCAACGTCGACCTCAACGGCCAGCCGCTGCAGCGCCAGCCCAAGCAGCGTTACATGATCACGCCGAGCTACAAGTTCGTGATCAACGACGACTTCAACATCATGCCGTTCGTGACCTACACCTTCGTCGGCCAGCGCTTCGAGGATCAGACCGGCCTCGCCCCGCTCGGCACCTACCACACCTGGGACTTCGGCATCGTCGCCAACTACGGCAAGAACTGGCAGTTCCGCGTCCAGGGCACCAACCTGACCAACGAGATCGGCCTGACCGAAGGCAACGCGCGCGTGGCCGGCGTGCCGACCGGTCCGGGCGGCGTGCTGCTGGCACGTTCGATCGAAGGTCGCGAGATCAACTTCCAGGCCAAGTACCAGTTCTGAAGTAGCAACTTTTGTTCGTCCTCTCCGACGAGCGGCCCGAATCGATCCTCCAACGCGGTTCGGGCCGCCTTTTTTTTCGAGGACGATCGATCACCCGAAGCGTCGCACATGAAGATCAGTCGTCGTGAATTTCTCGGCGCGAGCCTCGCGGCGGCCGCCGCATCGGGGCTTTCCCCACCGGCATCATCGAAACCCCTGCCACCGCGCAAACGCAACGTGCTGCTGATCGTCGCCGACGACCACGGCTACGACCTGGGCTGCGTCGGCGGCACCGTGCGCACGCCCGCGCTCGACGCGCTCGCGCGCGAAGGCGTGTTGTTCACCGACGCCTACGCCTCGGTGTCGTCGTGCAGTTCGAGCCGGGCGACGCTGTACACCGGCCTGTTTTCGCATACGAACGGCATGTACGGCCTCGCCCATGACGTGCACAACTTTTCTCTGCTCGAGGACGTGAAGACGCTGCCGTGGATGCTCAAGCAGTCCGGCTACGCGACCGCACTCGTCGGCAAGCTGCACGTGAAACCGGAAGCATTGCTTGCGTACGACGCGTGGCTCGAGCCCGAGCGCCCGCTGGTGCGCGACGTGGCCGCGATGGGCCATGCCGCCGGCCGCTGGATGCGCGCCCAGGGCGACAAGCCGTTCTTCCTCACCGTGGCGTACAGCGATCCGCATCGCGCGGGCGATGCGTCGAACTTCGGCAACACGCGCGACTGGCCCGAGGTGAAGCGCGAGCGCTACGCGCCGGCCGATGTCGCGCTTCCCTCCCATCTGCCCGACCTGCCCGGCGTGCGCGCCGACCTCGCCGAGTATTACGAGGCGGTCAGCCGCATGGACACGGGCGTCGCCATCCTGTTGCGCGAACTGAAGGAATCGGGCCACGAGGACGACACGCTCGTCATCTATCTCTCCGACAACGGCCGGCCGTTCCCGGGCGCGAAGGACAATCTCTACTACGAAGGCATCCACCTGCCGCTGATCGTGCGCGCACCGGGCGCATCGATGCGCGGCGCGCGCAACCGCGCCCGATTCAACAAGGCGATGGTCAGCTGGATCGACATCACGCCGACCATCCTCGACTGGACCGGCTTCGCGCCGCCCAAGGACTATCGCTACCTGCCGCTGCCGGGCCGCTCGATCCTGCCCATCCTCGACGAGGCCGATCCGCAAGGCTGGGACGAGGTCTTCGCCACGCACAGCTTCCACGAGATCGACCAGTACTACCCGACGCGCAGCCTGCGTACGCGCAAATTCAGCTATTTCCTCAACCTGCAGCCAACCCTCGAAGTGCCGATCGCCAGCGACGTCGCCCTTTCGCCCGCGTGGAAAGCGATCACGACGACACCCGGCGCGAAGCTCGGCAAGCGCACGCTCGAGGCGTTCCACCACCGCCCGGCCGAGGAGTTGTACGATCTTGGCGCCGATCCGGACGAAGTGGTCAATCTCGCCGGCGACGGGAAATACGCCGAGGTGCTCGCCGACCTGCGCCAACAACTCGACAGTTGGCGCACGAAGACGCACGATCCATGGCAGAAGGGCGTCACCGATCCGTTCGGGCGCGCACACTGATACGAAAAAGAGAGGCCGAATGAGCAATCGTTCCCGCATGATCCTCGCGCTCGCATTGATCTACGTGATCTTCGCGATCCTGCTCAACAGCGTCGGCACGGTGATCCTGCAATCGATCGCGACCTTCGGCGTCGGCAAGCCGCAGGCAAGCAACCTGGAGTTGTTCAAGGATCTGCCGATCGCGGTCACTTCCCTGCTCGTCGCCTCGTTCCTGCCGCTGCTCGGCTACAAACGCGCGATGATGATCGCGCTCGCGATCGTCGGCGTGGCCTGCGTCGTGATGCGGCTGTATCCGACCTTCCACACGACCGAATTGCTGTTCATGTGCACCGGCATCGGTTTTGCGCTGGCCAAGGTGTCCGTGTATTCCTCGATCGGCCTGCTCACGCGCGATCCGGCCGAACATTCGCGCCTGACCAACACGATCGAAGCGCAGTTCATGGTCGGCGTGCTCCTCTGCGGCTGGCTGTTCAGCGCGTTCATCGACGATGCGAACCCGGCCAATCCGGTCTGGTTCAACGTCTACTGGCTGCTCGCCGCGATCTGCGCGCTGATCATCGTGCTGCTCGCGACCTCGACGCTGGACGAGTCCGCCGCACACAACGAGCGCACGAACACGTTCACCGGCTCGCTGGCCGAGATGTTCCGCCTGTTCCTGCGCCCGCTGGTCTACGTGTTCCTGATCTCGGCGTTCCTCTACGTGCTGATCGAGCAGAGTTTCAGCACCTGGCTGCCGACGTTCAACAACGAGATCCTCAAGCTGCCGCATGCGATGAGCATCCAGGTCGCGACGATCCTCGCCGGCGCGACCGCGCTCGGCCGCTTCGCCGCCGGCCAGGTGCTGCGACGCGTGCCGTGGTACGTGCTGCTGAACGTCTGCGTCGTCGGCATGGGCGTGCTCGTCGTGCTGGTCTTGCCCCTCGCGCGAGATGTGGTTGAACGCCCCGATGTCGGCTGGTTCAACGCGCCGATCGCGGCCTATCTGATCCCGCTGATCGGCCTGCTGATGGCGCCGATCTACCCGGTCATCAACTCGGTCGCGCTGTCCTCGCTGCCCAAGCCCTCGCACGCGGCGATGACCGGGCTGATCGTGATCTTCTCCGCGCTCGGCGGCACGCTCGGTTCGCGCATCACCGCGATCGTGTTCTCCGCATTCGACGGCATCCACGCGTTCTATTTCTCGCTCGTGCCGATGAGCCTGATCCTGATCACGCTGTTCTTCTTCAAGCGCGAAACGGATCGCGCCGGTGCGAGCGGACCGACAACGATGAAACTCGCGACAAAATAACCCTGCCCGTCGTTCCCGCCCGCGCGGTGACGACGGCAAACAGTTCCGTTCGATGTCCGCACTCCCGCCCCCGACCCAAGACGCCATCCGCCGGATCGACCTGCTGCTGCGGGCTGGCGAGTTTCGCGCCGCCCACGATGAACTGGCCACGCTCGTCGCGGAGCAGCCGGACTTCGTCGAAGCGCTGCGCCTCCTTGCCGGCACCAAGCAGGCGCTCGGCGACAGCGCCGGCGCCGAACAGCTTCTGCGCAAGGCGCTGGCACTCGACCCGAACTGGACACCGACGCTCGCCGCACTCGGCGAACTGTTGTTGGGCCGGGGCGACGGCGCCGAAGCCGAATCGTTGCTGCGCCGGGCCGCGCAGCGTCTGCCGCGCGCCGCGCTCGTGCTCGCACGCCGCTACAACGACACGCAGCGCGCCGGCGAAGCGTTCACGCTGCTCGCGCCGTCGGCGGCGGCCGGCCACGCCGATGCCGAGTCGACCCTGCAATACGTCGCCGCCGCCGCCGCGCTCGGCCGGCTGAGCGAAGTGGCGGCGAACTTCGAACGGCTTGCGCGGGCGCGGCCCGACGATCTCGCCGTTGCCCAGTCCTCGGCGATCGCGCTCGACGCCGCGAACCGGCCCGCCGAAGCCGAGCAGGTGGCGACGCGTGCGCTCGCGGGCGGCCAGCGCAACGCGATCCTGTACCAGACGCAGGCGCGCAGCCTGATCGCGCTCGGCGAATTCGACCGCGCCGAGACCGCGTTGCGCGAATGCCTGCGCCTCGACCCGCGCCAAGTCAACGCGCACGACCATCTCGCCCGCCTCGTCTGGATGCGCACGGGCGACGCGACGCAGGCCACCGCGACGCTCGACGACGCGCTGCGCCGGTTCGCCAACGACGCGGCATTGCGCGCGGCCAAGGCCGCCATCCTGCAGGGCGCCGGCGACGCTCGCGGCGCCTACGAATGCCTCGCCGAGCCCGCCCGACACCCGCAGGCGCCGCCCGCGCTGCTCGTGCGCGCGGG
Organism: Pseudomonadota bacterium; assembly: GCA_018240505.1. Classification (GTDB taxonomy): domain Bacteria; phylum Pseudomonadota; class Gammaproteobacteria; order Xanthomonadales; family Rhodanobacteraceae; genus Rudaea. The sequence goes on along the minus strand of JAFEFQ010000253.1, from coordinate 41,239 downwards.
CCTGGCCGCGCTCGATTTCGATCCGGCGCTCGCCCTGCCACTGGCGGAACGCGCGACGCGCGAAATGCCCGCCAACACCGCCGCACGCAGCCTGCTCGCCGCCGCATTGCTCGGCATCGGCGATGCGCAGGCGGCGCTGCCGCAGTGCGAGTCGCTGCTCTCGGCTGCCCCGGACGACCAGTACTTCATCGCGCTGCAGACCATGACCTGGCGCCTGCTCGGCGATCCGCGCTATCGCGAGTATTGCGACTATGCGCAATGGGCGTTGCCGCAGCGCCTGGAAACGCCGGCGCCGTGGACCGATCTGGCCAGCTTCTTCGCCGATCTGCGACGCAGCCTCGATCGCCTGCACAACCCGCACGGGCATCCGCTGCTGTTCCAGTCGCTGCGCCACGGCACCGAGACGACCGCGGACCTGTCGCGCAGCGACGATCCCGCGATCCGCGCGTTGTTCGCCGCGTTCGACGCGCCGATCCGCCGCTACCTCGAGCACATCCGCAACGGTCCCGAACCGCTGCGCCGGCGCAACAATGGACGCTATCGCTTCAACGGCAGCTGGTCGGTGCGGCTGCGCTCGTCGGGCTTCCACACGAACCACGTGCATCCGCGCGGCTGGATCTCGTCGGCGTGCTACATCGACCTGCCCGATGTCGCGACGGATGCGAACGAGGACGCCGGCAGCCTGACCTTCGGCGAACCGGGCCTGATCACGACGCCGGCGCTGCACGCGGAGCATGTCGTGCGCCCCGAAGTCGGCATGCTCGTGCTGTTTCCCTCGTACTTCTGGCACGGCACCGTGCCGTTCACGAGCGTACGCACGCGGCTGACCGTCGCGTTCGACGTCGTGCCGGAAGTCTGATGTTCGGCCTGCGTGCCTTGCCGAAATGCTCGCGCCAGACGACGAACTCAGCGCTCGCCCTCGAGCGCATTGAACGCGATCGCGATGCGCGGCTCGTCGGCATCGTGCGGCTCGACGTAGTGCTCCATCCAGCACGGGAACAGCACGAGCAGGCCGTCTTCGGGCGCGAGATGGATATCGCTGTAGCCGTTCGCCACCGCGCCTTTCACGTAGCCGTGCACGACACCCGGGCGCGGGTCGCGGAACACGAACTTGCCCGAGCCGGGCGGCACCTTGAGATAGAAACTGCCCGAGAGCAGTGCGCCTTCATGCACGTGCAGGAAATTGAAGCCGCCGCGATCGTGCAGGTTGATCCACGACTGCAGGCGGAAGGCGGTCTCGCCCTGCCCCATCTCGCGCAGCGCCGCGGCGCAGCCGGCGCGAACCGCTTCTCGCAGCGGCGCGAACGCCGCGCGTTCGAGTACGCTCATGTCCTCGCTGTTCCAGCCCTGGCGATTGGTGCGGCCGGCCGGCTTCGGGCTCGCGGCGCGCAGCGCCAGCGCTTCGTCGACCCACGCCGCCAGTTGTGCGGCTGCGAACGGCAGGCGCGCCTGCCAGATCCGCGTCACGAACAGGTCGTAGGGCCGCAGTGCCGGCGTCGCCTGCGCTTCGCCCGCGCCGGCGAAACCGGATTGGGAAAAGCCGCCCGGCATCTGCATCGTGAATTTGAAATTGCCCGCCATTCCCCACTCCGTCGCATCACAAGCACACACTCTATTGTAGGGCGGGAGCAGCCGCGCAGCGGCGTACCCCGCCTTGCTTTCTCCGATCCGGAGCGCCCATGAACCCATCGCGCCTCATCCTGCTCTGCCTCGCTTGCGCAAGCAGCAGCGTCTTCGCTGCGGATGCGAGCTTCACCCTGACCGCGACATCGAAGGACTTCGACCGCTATTTCCCGGGCTACCTCGCCAACGGCTACGTCTCGACGCTGACCGGCCCGCGCGGCACCGAGGGCAATCTGTCCTACATGGTCGGCCTCATGGACTACGCGAAAGACGATTTCTCCCGGCCCGCCGCGATCCCGGGCTGGACCGAGATCGACTATTCGACCGGCCAGTCCGCGGCCGGGCACTTCTGGATGAATCAGGTCGACCTGGGTCCGGCGCGATTCCAGGACTACCGCCAGACGCTCGATCTGCACGCGGCGACGCTGACGACCAGCTATCGCTATGTCGACCAAGGGAAATCCACGGATATCCGCGTGCTCACTTTCGCCAGCCAGGCATCGCCCCATCTCGCGGCGACGCAGCTCACGCTCACGCCGGACTTCGATGGCGAGGTGGAACTGTCGTTCGCGCTCAATCTGTGGGCGCCGTACCAGCCGCGCCTGCCGCTCGCCAAACTCAGCGGCGACGAGATGCAGGAAGCGGTGGCAGCGCAGCAGATGAAGCTCGTCGCGATCCCGCCGGCGACGCCGGACCGCGCGCCGGTCTGGTACCACGGCGACGTGCACGTCGGCGCCAACGACGGCGACACGAAAACGCTGACCTTGTGGCTCGACGGACGAGCCGAGCAGGGACTGGCGACGGCGCAGGCAGCGGCGATCGAACTGCCGAAGGGAATGACGCCGACGGACGTCAAGCTCCACCAGAGCCAATACCGGCTCGCGCTGAACCTATCGGCGAAAGTGGAAAAAGGCAAAACCTATACTTTCACCAAATACGTGGCGATGTCGCGCGAAGGCTGGGGCGGCGACGCCAAGGCCGATCTCGCACTCGCCACGTCCGCGCGGGAAGGCGGTTTCGAAAGGCTCTCGGCCGCGCACCGCGCCGCGTGGGCGAAGCTGTGGCAGTCCGACATCGTCATCGACGGCGACGAACGCGCCCAGCGCGCCGTGCATTCCGACCTGTACTACCTGCTGTCGTCGTCGACTGCGGACACGGCCTGGGCCATCGGCGCCTGCGCGCTGACGCCGGGCTACGCGGGCCATATCTTCTGGGATTCGGATTCGTGGGTGTTCCCCGCCCTGCTCCTGCTCCATCCCGACCGCGCCAGGTCGCTCGTGATGTTCCGCGCGCGCACGCTCGCGGCCGCGCAGGCGCGCGCGAAGGCCGCCGGCCTCGACGGCGCGAAATATCCGTGGGAGGCCGATCCCGAGAACGGCACCGAGCAGACGCCGCATTTCGCCTGGGTGCTCGGCGAGCGCGAGATCCACGTCAACGCCGACGTCGCGATCGCGCAGTGGCAGTACTGGCTCGCCACGCAGGATCGCGCCTGGCTGAAGCAGTACGGTTGGCCCGTGATCCGCAACGTCGCCGAGTTCTGGGCGAGCCGCGTGACCTGGAACGCCGGCAAGCAACGCTACGACATCCTCCACGTCACCTCTGTCGACGAGGACTACAACGACGTGCCGAACGACACCTACACCAACGCCGCCGCGGCCAAGGCGCTGCGCATCGCCTCGCTCGCGGCCGCCGCGGCCGGGGGCAAGGCCGATCCGCGCTGGAACGAGATCGCGGCGAAGCTGCATATCCCGTTCGACGCCGCCGCGCAGCATCACCTGCATTTCGACGAGAGCGTGGCGCACGATCGCGACACCTGGGGCGGCAGTTCGCTACCGATGCTGTCGCTGCCCGCGCTCGATCTGCCGATGAGCCCGCAGGTAAGGCGCAACGACTACGATGCGGCGATCGGCCCGGTGCTCGCCTCGAGCCGCGACCCGAACAGCATGGGCCTCGCGCCGCTGTCGATCGCCGCGGCGACGGTCGGCGACCAGGCCCGCGCGGTGGCGTGGCTGGAAAAGAACTTCCAGGGCGGCGTGATCAAGCCGCCGTTCGACGTGCGCACGGAAACGGCGACGAACAACACCGGCTACTTCGTCACCGCGGCGGCCGGATTCCTGCAGAACCTGATCTTCGGCCTCAGCGGTCTGCGCATCGAGGATTCCGGATTGAACGCCGCCTACGCGCCGCTGCTGCCGCCGAACTGGCGATCGATGACGCTGAGGAACATCGCGTTCCGCGGCAAGCGCTACGACGTCACCGTGGATCGCGCAGCGGACGGCAAGGCGCGATTGACGCGCGCCGCAGCGGCGATCCGCTGACCCGCTTGCCGGCGCATGTGGCGGCCCGCAACGCGCGCCGCCGTCACATGGCCTCGATCAGCACCAGTTCCGACGAGTCCGGCCGCGGCAGGTTCACGCTCACGCCGTCTTGCATCCACTCGCCACCGCTGCGCGTGATGTCCGCGGAACTGCGATCGCGGAAGCTCAGCCGATAATTGCGCCGCGCATCGAGTCCGCGCAGTGGAAAAGTATATTTTTCCGTACCCGGCGCATTGCCGCGGAAAGCGTAGAGCACGCCGCGACCGCGAGACGCATCGAAATACTCGATGCCGTCCCAACCCTTGCCGTCGGCGCGCGGGCCGACGTGGTAGAGATCGGCTTCGCGGATCAGCGGCCGCAACGTCGTCTTGTAGAAGTCCAGCTCCGCGCGCGCGACCCCGTGCTGCTCCTTGTTCCACGTCGTCGTATCGAGCATCAGGCTGAACCAGCCCATCATCCCGCTGCGCAGCATGTAGCGGAAATTCTCGATGCGTGGAGCCGGCCACTCCTTCACGTAGGTTTCGAGCATCGCCGGCGGCAGCACGTGGCTGGCGTCGTAGAACGCCTGCCGGTTCGATACCGGATCGTAGGAGTCGACGATCGAGAAATAGTCGGCATGCGCGGCGCTGCCGAAATCGACCATGCGCCCGCCGTCGTTGCAGACTTCGAGCAGCAGGCCCGGATGGTCGCGGCGCAGCCCGTCGTGGATGTCGTAGTAGGCGCGCGCGGCGTGATAGCTGACGTCCGACGAATTCGGGCCGTCCATCCAGATGAAGCCCTCGTCGGTGTATTTCTTCACCCGTTTCGGATCGCAGGTCGCGTGCTCGTGGTCGGCGCGGTCGCAGCCCTGCGCGACGACATAGCCGTCGTGTTCGAGCATGTCGAGCTTGTACTCGCGCACGAGGCGGTCGACTTCCTCCGCCACCCACGCCTTCGCCGCGGGCACGCCGACGTCGATCGTGAGTCCCTTGAATTCCTCCGGCTTGAAGCCCGGCGGCGGATCGGTCGTCAGCCAGTCGCGGATCGCCGGATCGGCGACGTCGAGCGCGCCCTGTTCCTTGCTGGTCCCGGCCTGCGCCCAGTCTACCCACAGACCGAATTTCAGCCCGCGCCCGTGGGCGTGGTCGGCCAGCGACGCCAGCCCCTGCGGGAACTTCTGCGGATCGGGCCGCCAGTCGCCGACCGCGCGGAACCAGCCCGCGTCGAGATGGAACATCTCGAAACCGAGCCCGGCCGCGTCGTCGATCATGCGCCGCGCCTGCGCGTCGCTGATCGCCATCGCGCTGCCCCAGCTGTTGTTCGTCGTCCATGGATAGCTCGGGTCCCGGCGGGTGCGCGGATCGTTGATCGCCTCGCGAATCCAGCGCTTGAGCACGTTGCCCGCATCGTCGATGCTGCCGCGCGTCGCGCCGAGGAGGACCGTCGGCGCGACGAATGCGCCACCGGGTGCGAGGCGCGTACGGAACGGACCGGGCTCGGGATTCAGGCCGGCGCTGCCCTCGAGCATGCCGCCGCGGCGCGCCAGGGTCATCGCGATGCGCCCGCTGAATTCGACGCCGAGGTACCAGCCCGCGCTCGCCTCGCCTTTGGGCCGCACGAGGAAATACGGGATGATTTCGCGCGGCTCGCCCTTGCGCGGGTGCGCGAACGCACTCGACTCGCCGCGCCAGCGGTAACCCTCGCCGACATCGACGAGATGCGTGCCGACCGGCGGCGCCTTGCCGGCACCCTTGTCGACCCAAAGCTGCTGCAGCGCCCGCGCGTCTGTTTTCCAGCGGAGCGTGAAACTGTCCTGCAACGCGATCCAGATCTCGCGCTGGCCGCGGTTTTCGATGCGGATCGTGTGTTCGAGCGGGCCGTGCTCGCTGCGCGCCTGCCATTCCCAGGTCAGCGCCAGCCGGGAGCCGGCATCGCGATAGACCAGGGCCAGCGATTTTTCCTCGATGCGGCTCGCCTCGCGATCGAGCTGCCAATGCAGCCGCGATGTCTTGCCGTCGATCGTCGCGGAAGCGACCAGCGGATTTTCCGCATCGCCTTCGAGCGCTTCGCCCGCCGCCGGCTTCAGTTGACGAACGCGCGGCATCGTCGCTCCCGCCTCGACGACGAGTCGCGCATCGCGATTGCCGAAACGGATCGCGTTGAAATCCACACCCTGCGCGGCGAGCGCATGCGACGCCATGAGCAGGGTGCCGAAAAAGCCGGCCAACGCCGTCAGGCGCGCTGCCTTGCCGATTGCCGACAGCCTTGCCATCGCCTTCTCCCCGCAGTGGAATACGCCACCGATTTGTACCACTGGGCACCTCGAAAAACCTACTACGCTCGATAATTTGCGCGCCGGCGGTGCTCGGAATCCTCACATACTACTTGTATGCTTCGGTTCCTGCGCTCCGGCGACACGCAAATTCTCTTCGCTCGCTACGGTTTTTCGAGGCGCCCCACTTTCTGCGGATGGCGGGGACCGCCGTGCGATAATCCGCGACGAACTTTCCGGAACCCGCTCAATGTCCTCGCGCAACATCCTCGTCACCCACGCCCTGCCCTACGCGAACGGCCCGCTGCACATCGGCCATTTGTTGGGCTATCTGCAATGCGACATCTGGGTGCGCGCGCGGCGCATGGCCGGCGACCAGGTCGTTTTCGTCAGCGCCGACGACGCCCACGGCACGCCGATCATGCTCGCGGCGGAGAAGGCCGGACTCGCGCCCGAGGAATTCATCCGCGGCATCCAGGCTTCGCACGAACGCGACTTCGCCGACTTCGGCGTGGTTTACGACAACTACTACACGACGCATTCGGAAGAGAACCGCGAGCTGGCCAGCCTGATCTACACGCGCCTGCGCGACGCGGGCCACATCGAGAAGCGCCTGATCCGCCAGCTCTACGACCCGGTCAAGCAGATGTTCCTGCCCGACCGCTACATCAAGGGCACCTGCCCGAACTGCGGCACGCCCGACCAGTACGGCGACAACTGCGAGAACTGCGGCGCGACGTACGCGCCGACCGACCTGATCGATCCGCATTCGGTCGTCTCGGGCGCGACGCCCGAGTTGCGCGATTCGGAACATTACTTCTTCAAGGTCGGCGATTTCACCACGCTGCTGCGCGGCTGGCTCGCCGGCAAGCTGACCAACAGCAAGCCCGTGGTGCACTCGTCGGTCGCGGCCAAGCTCAAGGAATGGCTCGACGCCGAGGGCGGCGTGCGCGACTGGGACATCTCGCGCGACGCGCCCTACTTCGGCTTTCCGATTCCCGACGCGCCGGGCAAGTTCTTCTACGTCTGGCTCGACGCGCCGGTCGGCTATCTCGCCAGCTTCAGGAACTGGTGCACGCGCACCGGCACCGACTTCGACGCCTGGCTCGCGCCGAACAGCGCGGCCGAGATGCACCACTTCATCGGCAAGGACATCGTCAATTTCCATGGCCTGTTCTGGCCGGCGATGCTGCACGGCGCGAAGCTGCGCACGCCGACCGCGCTGCACGTCAACGGCTATCTGACGGTCGACGGCGCGAAGATGTCGAAGTCGCGCGGCACCTTCGTCATGGCGCGCACCTATCTCGACGCCGGCCTCGACGCGGACTACCTGCGCTACTACTTCGCGACGATCCTCGGCCCGGCGCCGGTCGACGTCGACCTCGACCTGAAGGCGTTCGAGGAGCGCGTCAACTCGCACCTCGTCGGCAAATGGGTCAACATCGCGAGCCGCACGGCGGGCTTCGTGCACAGGCACTTCGGCGGCAGGCTGGCCACGGCGCTGCCGGCGGACGAGGCGGCGCGTTACGCCGACGCCGCGCACCGGCTCGCGCATTGCGCCGCGCTGTTCGACGCCGGCGAATTCGCCGCGGCCACGCGCGAGATCATGACCGTGGCCGACGAAGCGAACGCCTACGTCGCCGCGAACGCCCCGTGGAACCTGGCCAAGGACGAATCGAAACTCGCGCAACTGCACACGGTTTGCACGCTCGCGCTGAACTACTTCCGCCTGCTCAGCGCGTATCTCGCGCCGATCGTGCCGGCGACCGCGACGCGCGCGCTGGCATTGTTCAACGAGACGCCGGCGCGCTTCGACGCGGCGGCGCAGCCTCTGCTCGGCGCGGCGATCAACGAGTTCTCCGCGCTCGCCGCGCGCGTCGATGCGAAGAAGATCGAGACGATGATCGAGGCGTCGAAGGAATCTCTCGCGCCTTCCGCTTCGGCCGGCGCGGGAGCGAAACCATCCACACCCAACCCTCCCCTTGAAAGGGAGGGCTCAAGCAAAAGCACGCGGAGCTCCGGCGCGGCCGTCAGCCCTCAGCCCTCAGCCCTCGGCCCTGCCCTTGTCTCCATCGACGATTTCGCCAGACTCGACCTGCGCATCGGCAAGGTAGTCGCCTGCGAGTTCGTCGACGGCTCGGACAAGCTGCTGCGCTTCGAACTCGACGCGGGCGAACTCGGCAAGCGACAGATTTTTTCCGGCATCCGCGCCGCCTACGCCGAGCCTTCGAGACTCGTCGGCCGCAACGTCGTCTTCATCGCCAACCTCGCCCCGCGCAAGATGCGCTTCGGCGTGTCCGAGGGCATGATCCTTTCCGCGGGCACGGGCGATGCCGACCTGTTCCTGCTCGATGCGGACCAGGGTGCGCGACCGGGAGCGCAGGTGAAATGAGCGCGGGAACGATCGACTTCGACCACGCCATCACCGCGATCGACACGGGCTTCTTCCGTCCGCGGTTCGACGCCAGCCATCTGCTCGTGCACGGCGGCCGCGCCGCTTTCATCGACGTCGGCACCAACTACTCGATTCCGCGCCTGCTCGACGCGCTGAAAGCCAAGGGCCTCGGCGTCGACGCGGTGGACTGGGTGATTCTGACCCACGTGCATCTCGACCATGCCGGCGGCGCGGGCCTGCTGATGCGGCAACTGCCGAACGCGACGCTCGTCGTGCATCCGCGCGGCGCGCGCCACATGATCGACCCGTCCGCGCTGATCGCGGGCGCGACGGCCGTGTATGGCGCCGAGGAAATCGCACGCAGCTATGGCACGCTGGTTCCGGTGCCGGCCGAACGCGTCGTCGAGGCGCCCGACGGCCATGTCGTCGACCTCGCCGGGCGCGAACTGCTCTGCTTCGACACGCCGGGCCACGCACGCCACCACATCTGCCTCTGGGACGCCGCCAGCCGCGCGTTCTTCACCGGCGACACGTTCGGCCTGTCCTACCGCGAGTTCGATACCGACAAGGGGGCCTACATCCTGCCGACCTCGACGCCGGTGCAATTCGAGCCGGATGCATTGAAGGCTTCCATCAACCGCATGCTCGAACACGAGCCGCGGCAGATGTTCCTGACCCACTACAGCCGCGTCGCCGATGTGCCGCGCCTGGCGCGCGATCTGCACGTGCAGATCGACGCGATGGTCGCGATCGCGCAGGCGCACGCGACCGACGCCGATCGGCATGCACGCATCGCCGATGCTCTCGCCGCGCTCTACACCGCGCGCGCGCAGGCACACGGCTGCAAGTTCGATCAGACGGAAGTACGCCACCTGCTCGCTATGGACATCGAACTCAATGCGCAGGGGCTCGAGGTGTGGCTGGAAAAGCAGAACAAGCAGTGAGTGTGCCTGTTCGCAATGACTCCTGATCCGGCTCTCCGCATCAACGCCCTGCTGCCGCAGACGCAATGCACGCGCTGCGGCTATCCGGCCTGCCTCGCCTATGCCGAAGCGATCGCCGCGGGCGAGGCCGACATCAACCAGTGCCCGCCGGGCGGTGCGCAAGGCATCCGCGAGCTGGCCACGCTGCTCGGGCGCGCGGCAAAGCCGCTCAATCCGGCGAACGGCATCGAGAAGCCGGCCGAGATCGCACTGATCGACGAGGACGCCTGCATCGGCTGCACCAAGTGCATCCAGGTCTGTCCGGTCGACGCGATCGTCGGCGCGAACAAGCTGATGCACACGATACTGAGCGCGGAGTGCAACGGCTGCGAGCTTTGCATTCCCGCCTGCCCGGTCGACTGCATCGCGATGATCGTCGACCCGGCGCAACTCGAGGCGCCGCACAACGCGCGCGCTGCGCACTACCGCGAGCGCTACGAGGCGCGCAACGCACGCCTTGCGCATGAACGCGAAAAACGCGAGGCCGCGATTGCCGCGCGCAAGGCCGAAGTGCACGCCACCTCGCGCAGCGCCGTGCTCGAGGCGATCGCGCGCGCCAAGGCGAAGAAAGCGGCCGGCACGACGCCGGTCGCCCCGGCAGGGAATGCCGGGAGCGAGTCGCCAGGGAGGGCAAAGAATCCATGAATGCGGAAAAACGCGCGGAGATCTTCCGCCGCCTGCGCGAGGTCAATCCGAAGCCGCGCAGCGAACTCGAATACGCCACGCCGTTCCAGTTGCTGATTTCGGTGATCCTGTCCGCGCAAGCCACCGACGTCGGCGTCAACAAGGCCACGCGCAAGCTCTATCCGGTCGCCGGCACGGCACAGGCGATCCTCGCGCTCGGCGAAGAAAAGCTGCGCGGCTACATTTCCACGATCGGCCTGTTCAACGCCAAGGCGAAGAACGTGATCGCGACCTGCGCCATCCTCGTCGAACGCCATGCCGGCGAGGTGCCGCGCACGCGCGAAGAACTCGAGGCACTGCCCGGCGTCGGCCGCAAGACCGCGAACGTCGTCCTCAACACCGCGTTCGGAATGCCGACGATCGCGGTCGACACGCATATCTTCCGTGTCGCCAACCGCACGGGACTCGCTCCGGGAAAGACCGTGCGCGCGGTCGAGGACAAGCTGGAAAAGGTCGTACCCGACGAGTTCAAGCTCGACGCGCACCATTGGTTGATCCTGCACGGTCGCTACGTATGCAGGGCGCGCAAGCCGGATTGTCCGCAATGCGTGATCCGCGACTTTTGCGAGTACAGGCACAAAACGCGTGCCGAACCTGCGTAGTTTTCCTTCTTTTGGCGTCATTCCCGCTTCCGCGGGAATGACGATGTTCGTTGTTCAAGACAACGTTCGCAGCCAGAACCGCAGGCGATGCAGGCTCGCCTGCGCCGCGCCGATTTCCTGCCAGTCGAGTTCGCAGAACATGTCGTCCTGGCGCGCGTAGCCGCGCTTGATCCAGAACGCGTCGTTGTCGCGATGGCCGGGTGGGCGGCGCGGGTCGCCGGCATCGCGTTCGACCGCGCAGAACGCGGTCAGGGCGAAGCCGCCCAGACGTCGCGCGTGAGCTTCACGTTCGTCGAAGAAGCGATGGCCGAGGCCGTGGCCGCGGTATTCGCGCAACAACACCGACTCGCCGAAGTAGAACACATCGCCGAGCGCGATGCCGCGCTCGCGAAACGGTTGCTGGAACGCGGCGGTTTCGTCGGCCAGCGGGATTGCGGTCGAGGCGCCGATCACGCGCTCGCCGTCGAACGCGAGCACGAACAGGCATCCGGCCGATTTCGCGTAGGTCGCGAGATACTGCTTTTCGTAGCCGCGGTCGCCGGCATAGAGATAAGGCCAGTCGCGGAACACCGCGATGCGCAGCGCGGCGACGGCGTCGAGCCACGGCTCGACCTGCGCGCCATTGAACGTCGTAACGATGATCATGCCGGCGACGATAGCCGAAGCAGCCACCCCTGCAAAGGCACGCGCCACACCGCGTCATCGGCAGCGCAGCGCATTAAGTTGTAGGATTGCAGGCACAACCCGATAGACAAAGTACGAGCCAGAGAATGAATCGCGAATCCACAGGGCTTTCCATCCGCCAGATCGCCCACTACATCGACGGCCGCGAGGTCGCTGGCAGCAGCGGCCGCCACGGCGATGTCTTCGATCCCGCGCTCGGCAGCGTCGCCGCGCAGGTCGCGCTCGCCAGCGCGCAGGAAGTCGACGCCGCGGTAGCCGCCGCGCGGCGCGCGTTTCCGGCATGGAGCGAGACGCCGCCGCTCAAGCGCGCGCGCGTCCTGTTCGCGTTCAAGGCCCTGCTCGACGCGCACGCCGACGAGTTCGCCGAGCTGATCACGCGCGAGCACGGCAAGGTCTTCTCTGACGCGAAAGGGGAAATCGCGCGAGGTATCGAGGTCGTCGAGTTCGCCTGCGCCGCGCCGCAGCTGCTCAAGGGCCAGTACAGCGACCAGATCGGCGGCGGCATCGACAACTACAGCCTGCGCCAACCGCTCGGCGTCGTCGCCGGCATCACGCCGTTCAATTTTCCGTTCATGGTGCCGCTGTGGATGATCCCGGTCGCGCTGGCTTGCGGCAACACGTTCGTGCTGAAACCATCGGAGCGCGATCCGTCGCCTTCGCTGCTGATCGCGCAGTTGCTCAAGCAGGCCGGCCTGCCCGACGGCGTGTTCAACGTCGTGCACGGCGACAAGACCGCGGTCGACGCGCTGATCGAACATCCCGATGTCGTCGCGCTGTCCTTTGTCGGCTCCACGCCGATCGCCGAATACATCTACGCGCAGGGCACGGCACGAGGCAAACGCGTGCAGGCGCTCGGCGGCGCGAAAAACCATCTGATCGTGATGCCTGACGCCGATCGCGACCAGGCGGTCGATGCGCTGATCGGCGCGGCCTACGGCTCGGCCGGCGAACGTTGCATGGCGATCTCGGTCGCGGTCGCGGTCGGCGACGTGGCCGACAAGCTCATGGCGAAACTCGTGCCGCGCGTGCAGGCGCTCAAGATCGGCAGCGGCCTCGACGCGAGCGTCGAAATGGGCCCGCTGGTCACCGCGGCGCATCGCGAGAAGGTCGTCGGCTACATCGACGCGGGCGTGGCCGAGGGCGCGAAGCTGGTCGTCGACGGCCGCGGCCATGTCGTCGCCGGACACGAGGACGGCTTCTTCCTCGGCGGCACGCTGTTCGACCACGTCACGCCGGGCATGAAGATCCACCGCGAGGAAATCTTCGGACCCGTGCTCGGCATCGTGCGCGTACCCGACTTCGCCAGCGCGGTCGAGTTGATCAACGCGCACGAATTCGGCAACGGCGTGTCGTGCTACACCTCCGACGGCGGCGTCGCGCGCGCGTTCGCGCGCCAGATCAAATGCGGCATGGTCGGCATCAACGTGCCGATTCCGGTGCCGATGGCCTGGCACTCGTTCGGCGGCTGGAAGCGCTCGCTGTTCGGCGACGCGCACATCTACGGCGAGGAAGGCGTGCGCTTCTACACGCGCTACAAGAGCGTGATGCAGCGCTGGCCCGATTCGATCGCCAAGGGCGCGCAGTTCACGATGCCGGTCGCGCATTGAGGGAACCCGAGAAACTCTATTGCCGTCATTCCCGCGGCTTTCAACAGCCGAAGGGCTGGTCAAGCGGGAATGACGAGCTTCTGTGTCGTGCGCTTCCGGCTAACGAGCCGCCCACCGCGCCGCACTCGCCCCTGCGATTTTTCCGCTCGCGAAGCAGGCCGTGAGCAGATAGCCGCCGGTCGGCGCCTCCCAGTCGATCATTTCGCCGGCGCAGAACACGCCGGGCAGCGCCTTCAGCATCAGCGCGTCGTCGAGCGCCGCGAAGCGCACGCCGCCGGCCGTGCTGATCGCCTCGGCCAGCGGGCGCGGGCGCACCAACGTCAGCGGCAAGGCCTTGATCGCGCGCGCGAGGCGATCGGCATCCTGCATGGCGTCCTTCGCGAGCAATTCGTACAGCAGCCCGGTCTTCACGCCGTCGATGCCCGCATGCCGGCGCAAATGCTCGCTGAGCGTGCGTTTGCCGCGCGGCTGCGCGAGCTCGCGCGCGAGGCGCGCGGCGTCGCGCCCCGGCGCGAGATCGAGATGGATCGTCGCGCTACCCTGCGCGGCGATCGCATCGCGCAACTCGGCGCTGAATGCATAGATCAGGCTGCCCTCGACCCCGTGTGCGCTGACGACGAACTCGCCCTGGCGGTGGATCGTTGCGCCGTTCGCGCCGCGCCATTCGATCACGACCGGCTTGATCGGCTGGCCGGCGTATTTGTTCGCGAAAAATTCGCTCCAGCCTTCGGCTCCCGCGCGCGCGATCTCGAAACCGCAGTTGGCCGGCCGCAGCGGCGCCAGATCGACCGCACGGTCTTCGAGAATGCGCGTCCACGCTCCGTCCGAGCCGAGCACCGGCCAGCTGCCGCCGCCGAGCGCGAGCACGACCGCATCCGCATCGACGCGGCGCGTTTCGCCGGCGTGCTCGAAACGCAAGGCGCCGTCGTCATTCCAGCCGAGCCAGCGCTGATGCACGTGGAAATCCACCCCGCTCGCGCGCAGCCGCCGCACCCAGCCGCGCAGCAGCGGCGCCGCCTTGAGATCGCCTGGAAACACGCGGCCCGAGGTGCCGACAAACGTCTCGACGCCGAGCCCGCGCGCCCATTCGCGCAGCGCGTCGGCGTCGAATTTCTCCAGCCAGGCGCGCAGTTCGCGTTCGCGCCCGCGATAGCGCGACACGAAGCGCTCGAACGGGTCGGAATGGGTGAGGTTGAGCCCGCCCTTGCCCGCTATGAGGAACTTGCGCCCAACCGAACCCATGCGCTCGTAGACGTCCACCGACGCGCCCGCGGCGCGCGCCGTCTCCGCGGCCATCAGGCCTGCGGGACCGCCGCCGATGACGGCGATCCTGCGCGTTTGAATCCTGTTTTCAGTCATCGAACCGGCGACACCCGTTTGTGCGGACACAGCGTTCCATTCACCGCGATTGTATCGGCACGCGCGTGGACGCATGCTATTGGCGTCCTCCCAGACCTGCGAGCACGCCCATGAAAATCGCCCTGTTCGGCGCCGGCGGTCATATCGGCCACGGCATCCTCAACGAAGCGGTCGCTCGCGGCCACGACGTGATTGCCGTCGTGCGCGATCCGGAGCGCGCGAACATCCGCAATCCGAAGGTCGAGGTCGTCGTCGGCGACCTCGGCAATCCGGCCTCGTACCGCGCGGCGCTCGAGGGCGTCGACGCCGCGATCGCGAGCCTGTCCGGGCGCCGCGACAGCGACGCCTGGCGGATTCCGCAATACGCGGCGACCTTGCTCGATGTCTTGCCCGCTGCGGGCGTGAGACGCCTGATTTGGGTCGGTGGCGCCGGCAGCCTTGAAACCGCGCCGGGCGTGACCGTCTCCTCGTCGCCGCAGTTCCCGAAGGACTGGCTGCCCGAGGCGAATGCGCAGGCCGAGGCGCTGAGGATATTCCGCCACTCGAAGGCAGACATCGACTGGACCTACGTGAGTCCCCCCGCGTTGCTCGTCGACGGCGAACGCAGCGGCAAGTACCGCATCGGCGGCAACCAGTTGCTGGCCGACGCGAACGGCGTCAGCCGCATCACCGTGCCCGACTACGCGGTCGCCATTCTCGATCGCGTCGAGAAGGACGACAAGCCGCGCCAGCGCATCACGGTGGCATACTGAGAACCTGCCCTCAAAGCGTAGCGAGCGAAGAGCCGATCCTGTCTGGAATCGGGCGCGTCGCCGGAGCGCAGGAACCGGAGTGTACAATCGAGTACATGAGGATTCCGAGCACCGCCGGCGCGCAAATTATCGAGCGCAGTAGCTTTGAGGACAGGTTCTGAGGCCATGAACACGACCCGCATGCCAACCCTGTTCGTCGGCCACGGTTCGCCGATGAACGCGATCGAGGACAACGCCTTCACGCGCGGCTGGCAGGAGCTGGCCGCGCGCCTGCCGAAACCGAAGGCGATCCTGTGCGTCTCCGCGCATTGGGAAACGCGCGGCAGCTTCGTCTGCGCCGCGCCGCAGCCGCAGACGATCCACGATTTCTACGGCTTCCCGCAGGCGCTGTTCGACGTGCGCTATCCGGCGCCGGGCGATCCCGCGCTCGCGCAGCGCATCGCCGGTCTGGTGAAAAGCACAAAAGTGGCCACGACGCCGGAATGGGGCCTCGACCACGGCACGTGGAGCGTGCTCGAGATCATGTACCCGCAGGCCGACGTGCCGACGCTGCAACTGAGCATCGACAGCGCGCGGCCCGGCGCCTTCCACCACGCGATCGGCCGCGAACTCGGCGCGCTGCGCGACGAAGGCGTGCTGATCCTCGGCAGCGGCAACATCGTGCACAACCTGCGCACGCTCAACTTCCACGACCCGCGTCCGACCGACTGGACCGTGCGCTTCGACGAAAGCGTGCGCGAACGCATCGCCGCCGGCCGCGACACGGACCTGTTCGACTGGCGCGCGCTCGATCCACAGGCCGCGCTCGCGGTACCGACGCCCGAGCACTACCTGCCTCTGCTTTACGTGCTCGGCGCACGCCGCGACGACGATACCGCATCGTTCCACACCGTCGGCTACTTCGGCACGATTTCGATGACGTCGGTGCTGCTGAGTTGATGCGCATCCCTTCTCCCGCCGGGAGAAGGGAAGACTAGAACCACATCCGTAGTCCGGCGACGATCTGCGTCTCGCCGCGGTCGACGCGCTCGAAACCGAACGGGCGCTCGTCGAAGCCGCGCCGAACCTTGCGCACGACGCCGACATACGGCGCGAACTCGCGGCGGATTTCATAGCGCAGGCGCAGGCCCAACTCCGCATCGCCGAGGCCGGACGCGACGCCGCGCGCGCGGTCGTTCCTGCCGTAGAAATTGAGTTCGAGTTCGGGCTGCAGGATCAGGCACTGGCTCAGCAACAGCTCGTATTCGGCGCGCAGGCCGAACGCCGTGCGCCCGCCCTCGCCGAGGTAAGCCGTCGCTTCGATGTCGAACCAGTACGGCGCGAGGCCCTGCACGCCGAACGCCGCCCAGTCGCGCGACGGACCGCCGCCGAAGTCGTGGCGCACGCCGAGCTGCCAGTCCCAGAAGCTCGCGAAGGCATGATTCCACGCGGCTTCGACGCGCGCGTCGGTCTTCCCCTGCTCACGCTCGCCTTCGCTGCGCAACAGCAGCTTGTCGAAGTCGCCGCCGTACCAGGCCCGCGCGTTCCACGCGCTCGAATACGCATCGCTGCTCTTCGCGCGTTCGAACGTGTCGAGCTTGAACATGAACAGCTTCGCCGTGTCGTCCATCGCCATCGCGTGCGTCATCTCCGCGTCGGACATCGGCGCCATGACGTGCTGCGGCGGCTCGGGCGGGACGTGGTCGACAGTAGCCGGGTTGTCCGCCGGCACGGCCACGTGATCGTGATGATGCGCATGCGCGTCGGCCGCTTCCGCTGCCGGTTTTCCGGCTGGCGCGATTGCGGCGTTTTTTGCCGGCTTCGCCGCAGCCGCGGGATGCGCATGCGCGGTGTCGGCCTGCGCCTGCGCATGTGCCGCAACCGCCACGAGGAGAGCGGCGGCAAGAACATGATTCGCGCCGCGCATCACTTCACCTCCACGACGCGGAACATGCCCGCTTCCATGTGGAAAAGCAGATGGCAGTGGTAGGCCCAGCTGCCGAGCGCATCGGCGTTGACGCGATAGCTGATTTTCTGCGCGGGCTGGACGACGAGCGTGTGCTTTCTGACCCGGAATTCGCCCTGCGGCGTTTCCAGCTCGCTCCACATGCCGTGCAGGTGGATCGGATGCGTCATCATCGTGTCGTTGATCAGGCTGATGCGCACTTGTTCACCGTGCCGGAGCCGCAGCGGCTGCGCATCGGAGAATTTTTTGCCGTCGAACGACCAGATATAGCGTTCCATGTGCCCGGTCAGATGCAGCTCGATCTCGCGCTGCGGGTCGGCGCTGATCGGCGCGCCCGGCGTGCGCAGGTCGGCGTAGGTCAGCACGCGCCGGCCGTTGTCGCGCAGGCCGATGCCGGGATCGTCGAGATTCGTGCGCGGCGTGGCGACGAGCATGTCGATCGTTGGCCCGGTTTTCAAAGGGGTCGACGCCACGGGCATTGGCATGCTGCCGCAACCGCCTTCCATGCCTTTCATGCCGGGCATGGCGCCGTGGTCCATCTTCGAGTGATCCATGCCCGGCATCGCCGAATGGTCCATGTCGCCCATCATGTCGCGCATCGTCAGCCGCGGGCGCGGATCGAGCGCGGGCACTTCGGCACTCATGCCCGCGCGCGGGGCAAGCGTACCGCGCGCGTATCCCGACCGGTCCATCGATTGGGCAAAGATGGTGTAGGCGCGATCGGCATCGGGCTCGACGATCACGTCGAACGTCTCCGCGTTGCCGATGCGGAATTCGTCGACCGTGACCGGCTCGACTTCCTGTCCGTCGGCGGCGACGACGCGCATCTTCAATCCGGGAATGCGCACGTCGAAGAAGCTCATCGACGAGCCGTTGATGAAGCGCAGGCGCACCTTTTCCCCGCGCGCGAACAGCCCCGTCCAGTTCGCCGCGGGCGGCGCGCCGTTCATCAGATAGGTGTAGGCGTAGGCCGATACGTCGGCGAGATCGGTCGGGTTCATGCGCATCTGGTTCCACATGCGTCGTTCCGCCAGCGCACCAGACAGCCCGCGTGCGTGCGCGTCGCGCAGAAAGTCGCCGACGGTCTGCTTGCCGAAATTGAAGTAGTCGCCCTGTTTCTTCAGCGTCGCGAACAACCACTCCGGATCGGCGTCGCTCCAGTCGGACAGCAGCACGACATGCTCGCGATCGGCGCGCACGCGCTGCTCGCGTGGTTCGATCACGATCGCGCCGTAGAGGCCTATCTGCTCCTGGAAACGCGAGTGGCTGTGATACCAGTACGTGCCGCTCTGGTTGACCTTGAAGCGATAGGCATACGTTTCGCCGGGCGCGATGCCCATGAAGGAGAGGCCCGGCACGCCATCCATGTCGGCCGGCACGATCATGCCGTGCCAGTGGATCGAACTGGTCGTCGCCAGCGTATTGCGCACACGCAGCGTCACCGTGTCGCCCTCGCGCCAGCGCAGCACGGGCGCGGGCATCGAGCCGTTGACGACCGTGGCGATGCGCCGCGCGCCGGTGACGTTTACCGGCATCGTGCCGATCGTGAGATCGAATTCGCTGCCCGACAGCACCGGGACTTGCGGCGCGGGCGAGGCCGTGGCGGCCGCGCGCGCGTCGAGGTCGAAGCCGGCGACGAGGCCGCCGAGCGTCAGGCCCTGCACGAAGCGCCGGCGCGACGGCAGCGTGAGGCGCTCCGCCAAAGGGATTGGGTCGTATCTGTTCATCGTACTCGTGTCGTTGCGCGGCGCGCGCGGCGCGCAGGGTCATCCGCGCGCGCATCTCGCGCGGCGGAACGAAGCCTCGAACGAGTCAGGCGATCGGCGGTCTCAGCCGGCGCTCGCCGCCGGCGTCGAAAAAGACGGCACTGTCCAACTGCGGCAATGACGCCGCTGGGGGCGATGCGAGATCGGGTAACCCCGTGTCCAACGCAGCGGAGCACGAATGCAGGCAGGCGCAGGCGCCGCCCACGCAACAGGGGCAGCCCTTGCCGTGCGCCGCCTTGTCCTTGCCCGCGTGCGCCGGCGAGGCGATTTCGTCGCAGTGATGATGTGCCGCCGCCGACGCCGCCCGTGGTGCCATCGCGCCCGGCGTCTGTACAGCCGGCATCGCCCACGCGGAAAGATTCGCCAGCACGAGCAATACCGCCATCGCATGCGCGAACAGGCGCGCAAACCCGCCGCGCGCCAAGCGCTGCAAACGGAACGAGGGGCGACGGCTGCGCTGCATGCGCGCATGGTGCCCCCGCGACGAGGGCGATGCAAGCGGCACGGATGCTACGATTCCGCTACGGGCACTTCGAAAAACCTACTGCGCTCGACAATTTGCGCGCGGGCGGTGCTCGGACTGCGCAGGCAGGATGCCGAAGCGAACATTCGCGCAGCGAATGGCCCGCAGGGCGAGCCGCAGATGCGGCGAGTCATCCTCATGTACTGTCTGTACACTCCGGTTCCTGCGCTCCGGCGACGCGCCCGATCCTAGACAAGATCGGCTCTTCGCTCGCTACGGTTTTTCAAAGTGCCCTTATGAACTACCGCCACGCCTTCCACGCCGGCAATTTCGCCGATGTCTTCAAGCATGCGATCCTGATCGGCCTCCTCGACGCGCTGAAGACCAAGCCCGCGCCGTTCTGCTACATCGACACGCATGCCGGCGCCGGCCGCTACGACCTGCGCCACGAGGAAGCGCGCAAGACCGGCGAGTTCGTCGACGGCGTGCAGCGCCTGCTCGCCGCCGCGAACCTGCCCGACAGCCTGCGTCCCTACTTCGACCTGCTGCGTGCGGCGAATGCGGCCGACGCAAATGGCCATCTGAACGTCTATCCCGGCTCGCCGCTGATCGCAAGCCTTGCCCTGCGCGAAAACGACCGCATCGCGCTGTGCGAAGTGCAGGACGCCGAAACGGCGGCGCTCAGGAAGCTGTTCGCCGGCGACCGCCGTGTCGGCGTGCACCAGCGCGACGGCTATGCCGCGCTTCCCGGGCTCGTGCCGCCCAAGGAACGCCGCGGCGTGGTCCTGATCGATCCGCCGTTCGAGGCGCAGGAAGCCGAGTTCCGCGCGATCGAAGCCGCGTTGGCGAATGCCCACAGCCACTGGCCGACCGGCATCTACGCCATCTGGTATCCGATCAAGCTGCATCGGCAGGTGCTGCCGTTCCAGCGCTGGTTCGCGGCACGCGGCATCCGGAAGACGCTGGTCGCCGAACTGATGATCGACGCCGACGACTCGCCGCTGCGCCTCAACGGCTGCGGCATGGTCATCGTCAACGCGCCGTGGCAATTCGACGCCTGGCTCGCGCGACTGCTGCCCGACCTTCAACGCCTGCTCGCGCGCAGCCCGCGCGCGAGCCACCGCGTTGAGTGGCTGACGCAGGAGTAAGACGCGGACCACGCCGGCGACCGCCGCGCCGTCGCACATGCCGGATCGGCAAATTCCTACGCATGCGCACCGCCGGCGCGCATATCGCCGTTTCACGCTGCGGCCTAACTTGACCCCACCTTGAACAAGGAAAAGGTCATGCGCAATTTCCCGGCAGCAAACCAGCTCGGCATCACGCTCATCGAATTGATCTTTACCCTCGCCATTGTCGCGGTGCTGGCCTCGCTCAGCGCGCCCGCCCTCGGCAACCTGATCCAGCGCGGCCACTCACGCAGTGCGCACGACATGCTGGTGGGTTCGCTCAATCTTGCGCGCATGAGCTCGGTCAGCACGCATCGTGAGACGATCGTCTGCCCGAGCAGCGACCATGCAAGCTGCGCGGACGGCATCTGGTGGCAGCGCGGCTGGATCGTGTTCGAAGACGCCAACCAGAACAACCGCCGTGACGAGGACGAGCCCCTGCTCCAGGTCGTCGACGCCCAGCCCGGCATCGCGATCGCGACCAGCAGCGGCCGCAAGTTCGTCCGCTACCGTCCCGACGGCAGCGCCAGCGGCACCGATCTCACCTACACGATCTGCGACCGCCGCGGCGCCAGCGAGGCCACCGCCGTCGTCGTCAGCAACCCCGGCCGCGTACGCGACGCGCGGCCCGACCCGGCGCGAGCCGCAGCGGCCTGTGCGGGCCTTGGCCGATAACTTCTTTCCCTGAACTCTTGACTGAACCGGACGCGTCGAAGACAATAAGCGGCTCGCTTATGCGATTCCCCGATAGCTCAGTCGGTAGAGCAAGTGACTGTTAATCACTGGGTCGGCGGTTCGAGTCCGTCTCGGGGAGCCACATCAAACAGGGCCTGCAGAAATGCAGGCCCTTTTGTTTTCGGCGCCGAAACGCGCTGGCGTTTTTCATGCGGCGGCGGAGCCGGCGTGGCGCTCGCGTCGCCTCTGCATGCATCGTGCAAGGCTTCCATTTGCGCAGGAAACGCCTGTCCGCGACGAACTGTTGCGCGTGGCGGTACCAGACGGCCAGCGGCGAATGTGCGGCACTACGGACAAACGATTCCGGCGGTGCGTCGGGCAATCCGGTCGGCGGGTACTCGCCGGCGGCGGGCGCGTAGTGGGTGCCGAACAGCTTGTCGATGAACGGGAAGAACGTCGCGAAGTTCTTCGATCGGTGCTGCGGCAAGGCCGAGTGGTGGATGCGATGCCACTGCGGTCCGGAAATGACGCCCGCAAGAGGCCCGAAACTCACGCGCAGGTTCGCGTGGTTGACGAAACCCCAGAAGCGGAACATGAGCACGCCGACGAACGCCGTCGGATTCAGCGAGCCCAGCACGAGCAGCATCGGCGCGTGGCAAATCAGGCTGAGCAGATAGTCGAGCAGATGGCGGCGGCCCTGCGTCGTCGCGTTCATCATCGGGTCGCCGTGGTGGAACTTGTGCGTCTCCCACAGGAACGGCGACGCATGCTGCCAGCGGTGGATCCAGTAGTGCCAGGTATCCCAGATCAGCGCATAGGCGATGGTCACCAGGATCGTACCAGGCAGGGTTTGCGAAAAAGCATGCAGATGCCCGATCCAGCGGCTGTCGGCGACATGCATGGCCTGCTCGAACAGCGGATTGAAGAGCGATTGCAGGTACATGACGAGCGGCAACGCCAGCGCAAGATAGGCGCAATTCTCCAGGCGATTGCGCCAGGTCGGACGCGTCGCGGCCGGGCTCAAATGCTCGAAAATGCAGAAAACCGCAGTCAACGGAAAAATCCACGCCAACTGCGCCAGATAAAGGCCGACCCCTGAACTCATTCCCTACCCCTGATGAGCGGCTCGGAGTCTAGCGCGTCCCATGCTCGTGTGCACGCCGGAACGCCGGCGCCCGGCGTCGCGACCGCGGTCAGAAGATGTAGTGCAACCCCACCGAGCCCGACCAGCGCGTCTCGATCTGCAGTCCGTTGACGCGCTGGTGCAGCGGCATCTGCGCGAACGCATAGGCGGAAAACCGGTGCGAGAAATTCCACGTCACGCCGGGACTGAGGTAGATCAGGGTCGCGCCGCTGTTGTCGACGTCGGCGTTGGCGCCGCGCTCGCGCTTCTCGATGCGCGCGTTGACCTGCAATTGCGGCACGAAGGTTTCGCTCGCGGTGTAGCGCAGGCCGGCGTTGAGGTTGAGGCCGGCACCGGACTTGAAGTCCTCGCGCGAGTTCAGCGGCAACTGCAGCAGCGCTTGGCCGAAGTAGCCCCAGTCCGCGTTGAACGCGCCGAAATGGTACGCACCGAGCAGCAGATCGGTGGTGCCGGTGCCGAGCTGCAGCCCGCGATCAATGGTCTCGCCCTCCTGTGGCCCGGTTTCGAACTTGCTGGCGAATGTACCGGTCGGAAGCTTCAGGCCGAACTCGATGCCGGTCGCACGCTGCGCATCGAAGCCGGAATAGCGCGCGAGCACGCGCAGGTCGCCGATGCCCTGGTCGTGCGAGGTCGAAACGGCCTCGTCGCCCGCGACGATCGTGCCGTGCGAGCGGTTGAACCACGGCAGCGCAACGCTGACGCCCCAGTCCTTGCCCGGGCTGTAGTCGAGCGCGAACGTGTAGTTGCGGTTGGTCGTGTACTGCTGCACTTCGCGCGCGTTCGGGATCGCGAGACCCGCACGCGCCACGCTGCTCGTGCCTTCGCGCAGCTGATCCTGGTCGAAGAAGTCGAAGCGCGCGTCGAAGCGCCAGCCCTTGCTCGTGACCAATCCCTGGCTGCCCCAATCCGAGCTCAGCGTGCAGCCACAGGCCGAACAGGCAAACACATCCAGCGGCAGCAATCCAACGACGAGGCCCGGCAGCAAACAGCGAATGATCCGACGCATGCGATTCCTTCAGAACAATCCCGGCCGACGAATCCATCGTCCAGACAGGGCGCGTAGCCTATGTCATGAAGCCATGCGGAAAAATGCGGCGCGATGCCGCAATGGCAAACGCACGACGTCGCGGCTCCATCATCGCGAAATCCGCGACTCACTCGCCCGCTGCACGCATCGCGCAACGCAAATTACCACGCTGTATCCCGGCCGACGCGACAAAAGTTCATTTCGGCGAGGTGCCGACGAAGAAGGTCGGCCTGTGCGCGGCCTTGGGTCTGTCCTTCGCGCCCCTATAATTCGCCCAGGGATAGTCCCTCGTTGCCTTTCACGGAGTACGCGATGGAACTTGGCATGATCGGCTTGGGCCGCATGGGCGCGAACATGGCGCAACGGCTGGTGCGCGGCGGACATCGCGTCGCCGGCTTCGACTTCAGCGCGGAGAGCCGCGCACGCGCGGCGCAGAACGGGATCGAACCGGCGGCGTCGCTGGGCGAACTCCTCGCCGCACTCAAGCCCCCACGCGTGCTCTGGCTCATGGTGCCGGCCGGCGCGCCGGTCGACGAGACCATAGCCAATCTGCTGCCGCTGCTCGCCCCCGGCGACACGCTGATCGACGGCGGCAACTCGATGTACAAGGATACGCAGCGTCGCGCGCAACGGCTCGCCGAGCACAAGATCCACTACGTCGATTGCGGCACCAGCGGTGGCGTCTGGGGCTTGCAGGAAGGCTACAGCCTGATGATCGGCGGCGACGCGTCCGTCGTCGAAAGGCTCGCGGCGATCTTCGCGACGCTTGCGCCCGCACCGGATCGCGGCTGGGGCCGTGTCGGTCCGGTTGGTTCCGGGCACTACACCAAGATGATCCACAACGGCATCGAGTACGGCATGATGCAGGCCTACGCCGAAGGCTTCTCGATCCTCGAACACAAGCAGGAATTCGCGCTCGACCTCGCCCAGATCGGCGAGATCTGGCGCCACGGCAGCGTGGTGCGCTCGTGGCTGCTCGACCTCACCGCCGACGCGCTGGCGAAGAACCCGACGATGCAGGGCATCGCGCCGTGGGTGGCCGACTCCGGCGAGGGCCGCTGGACCCTGGCCGATGCGATCGAACTCGGCGTATCGACGCCGGTCATCGCGGCCTCGTTGCTCGAACGCATTCGTTCGCGCGACAAGGATTCATTCTCCGACAAGCTGCTCGCGGCGATGCGCAACCAGTTCGGCGGGCACGAGATGAAGAAGGAATAGCCGCCGGCCGTCGCGCGGCGAAGGCGGTTCAGGGCGCGGCAGTCCGTGCGCCCGCGATCGCGCTGGCGAAACGGTCCTGGCTGGTGCGCAGCTGGCGCGGATTGAGTATGCCGAACGCGGTCTTGGTCGCCGCGGCCAAACGCGCTTCGGCATCCGCGAGCGCACGCTGGTTGTCGGCCAGGTCCTGCACGAACAATTGCGCATCGATCGGCGCGGCGGAATCCGCCACGGGCACAGGCGCGCGGTTGAGTTCGATGCACTCGCGCAAGGCATCCTCCATCGCCGACCACGGACCGATCTGGTCGGCGCCGAGCAGCAGTTCCATGCGCAGCCTGCGCGCCTCGCCCAGCAGCGCGCGCAACGGATCCGGCGCACGCGGCGCCGACGCGTCGGGGCCCTTCTGCGCCGCATCCGGCGGACGCCCGCCGCGGCTGCCGTGCCCTCCGCCGTGGCCGCCCATGCCGCCGCCCTGCATCTGCGCGATGGCGGACAACGGCAACATCGTCGCCGTCGCAGCCAAGGCGACCAGCAGGAACCGCTCTGCCGCGCGGCGCGGTTGCGCGGGTACGGAAGCCCGCAGATATCGGCCAGGCCCGATCGCATCGAGGCTGGCGCTTGCCGATGTCGCCGGCGACGGTGCCGGCCGATAGACGAGCGGGGCGAAATTGCCGAGCCGGCGGCACCAGGAGTCGGCGTCGTCGGCCATCGAGATTCTCGTCATCATGGACATCGCTTCCGCTGAAACTGGCGCGAGTCTGGAAAGCAAACGTGCAGGAAATGTGGACGACAGCGACACCCCGGCACCGCGTTCAGCGCGCGGACATGTCGCCGACTGATCCAGCCTTCAGGTCAGAACAACGCCTTGCGAAACACCGCCTGCGACTTGATCCGCACGTAGCCTTCGCGTTCGTAGAATCGATGCGCGCGCGTGCGCAGCACGTTGCTGCGCACGCGCATGAATGCGAAGCCCTGCGCACGCGCCCAGTCTTCCGCGGCCGCGAGCAGCGCCTTGCCTGCGCCGGCGCCACGCATGCGTTCGTCGACGACGAGACCGGCCAGCTCGGCGTGCGCCGCCTCTTCGAGTTGCAGGCGCGGCACGACGTGCGTCCAGCCGACCACGGCCTGTGCGCCATCCCTCGCCACGGCGATGAAGATCTCGCCGAACCGCGCGGCGCGCACGCGTGCGCGGCGCTCGCGCATTTCGCCGATCGCGACGGGATAGCCCAGTTGCGCGGAAAGCGACGCGAGCGCCTCGACGTCGCCTTCCTCCGCGGCACGGACGACGAACGTCGCGTCAGTCGCAGCAGCCATCCCCGCCCTTGACCGTGTGCGCGTGCGTCGCACCGACGCCTTTGGTCAACCCGGCGATGCTGGCCGCGTAATGGTCGGCGATCACCTTGGCCACGCACATCGACACGCGCTTGCCGGTCGGGATATGGATGAACTCGTTCGGCCCGTGCGCGTTCGAGTGCGGGCCGAGCACGCCGGTGATGAGGAATTGCGCGCCGGGGAATTTTTCGCCGAGCATGCCCATGAACGGAATCGAGCCACCTTCGCCCATATAGGCAGGCGGCGGGCCGAAGAATTCGCGCGAGGCGGCATCGACCGACTGCTCCAGCCACGGCGCGAGCGCCGGCGCGTTCCAGCCACTGCCGGCCTTTTCCAGATCGAATGTCACCCTGGCGCCGTACGGCGGATCCTTTTCGAGCAGCGCTTTCAATTCCGCACCGGCCTTCACCGCATCGAGCGTCGGCGGCACGCGCAGCGAGAGTTTTACCGCCGTGAACGGCCGCAACACGTTGCCGGCGGAATCAAGAGACGGAATGCCGCCGACGCCGGTAATCGCGAGTGCCGGCCGCCAGGTGCGGTTGAGCACGAGTTCGGCGGCGTCCGCGCTGACCGGATGCATGCCCTCGACCCACGGAAACTTTGAATACACCGCATCGCCGAGCACCTTCGCCGCCTGCTGCGCCTGCTCGGCGCGCTGCGCGGGAATCTTGACGTGGAATTCCGACGGCACGATCCTGCCGCTGTCCTGATCTTCCAGACGCGACAAAATCTTGCGCAGGATGCGGAAGCTCGACGCGACCACGCCCGAGGCGTCGCCCGAATGCACGCCTTCCTCGAGCACGCGCACAGTGAGGTTGCCGCCGGTGAGGCCGCGCAGCGAAGTCGTCAGCCAGAGCTGGTCGTAGTTGCCGCAGCCCGAGTCGAGGCAGACGATCAGCGACGGCTTGCCGATGCGCGCGGCGAGATGGTCGACGTAGTACGGCAGGTCGTAGCTGCCCGATTCCTCGCAGGCCTCGATCAGCACGACGCAGCGCGCGTGCGGCGTCTTCTGCGCCTTGAGCGCGAGGATCGCGGCGAGCGAACCGAAGATCGCATAACCGTCGTCGGCGCCGCCGCGACCGTAGAGCCGGTCGCCTTCGATCACCGGCTTCCACGGACCCAGATGTTCGGCCCAGCCGGTCATCTCCGGCTGCTTGTCGAGGTGGCCGTAGAGCAATACGCAGTCGTCGCCGCTTTTCGCGTCTTTCGATGCCGGAATGTCGATGAAGATCAGCGGCGTGCGGCCTTCGAGGCGCACGACTTCGACGGTCATGCCGTCGACCTTCTGCGCCTTCGCCCAACCCGAGAGCTGCGCGACCGCCTGGTCCATGAACCCGTGCGCGGCCCAGTCCTTGTCGAACATCGGCGACTTGTTCGGAATCCTGATGTACTCGACGAGCTGCGGAACGATCTCCTCGTCCCAGCGCGCGGAAACGTCGTTTCGGGTCAGACTGGCGTCCATGAAATTCGCCTCGATAGATGCAAGGCCGCGATTTTAGTCCGCCCGCGACGGCCTGACGAGGGCCGATTGCTCCGGCTCCGGCATTCGTTTTTGATCCCGCAGCCTAGGTTTGCGGCGGCAAGACACGCGGGACGCGGCGGGCAAAACGCGGTAACGCGATCGACACAAATCGGTAACGCCGCGTACACCGCACAGAACTAGCGTACGTCCACGCGGAAGCAGCCGCGTGGAGTCGCACTATGCGCATCGCCATGGTCACCGAGACGTTCCCGCCGGAAATCAACGGCGTGGCCCTGACCGTGGCCGGGCTCGCCCAGGGCCTGCGCGAGGCGGGGCATGCGGTGCAGGTCGTGCGCCCGCGCCAGGCCGACGACGACGCCGGCACCGACGCAGACGGCGCCGACGTGCTCGTGCGCGGCGCGCGCCTGCCGAAATATCCCGGACTGCAGTTCGGCCTGCCCACCGCGCGCCGCCTGCGCAAGCTGTGGAAGGACGAACGCCCCGACGCGATCTACGCGGCCACCGAAGGCCCGCTCGGCTACTCGGCGCTGCGCGCCGCGCGCGCGCTCGGCATTCCGGCCGCAACCGGCTTCCACACGCGCTTCGACGACTTCGCCCGTCATTACGGCTTCGGTTTCCTCACCCCGGTCGTGTTCGCCTACCTGCGCCGCTTCCATCGCCACGGCGCGGCGACACTGGTGCCGACGATCGAGTTGCGCGACTTCCTGATCGAAAACAAGTTCGGCAACGTCGTCCTGCTGCGCCGCGCGGTCGACAACGCCCTGTTCTCGCCCGCGCGCCGCGACGAAGCGCTGCGCGCGCAATGGGGCCTCAAACCCGGCCAGCTGGCGGTGATCTATGTCGGCCGCATCGCGCCGGAAAAGAACCTGCCGCTCGCGGTACGCGCGTTCCGCGAGATCCAGAAGATCCATCGCGACGCGCGCTATGTCTGGATCGGCGACGGTCCCGCACGCGCCGCACTCGCGGCCGAGAATCCCGATTTCATCTTCGCCGGCATCCAGCGCGACACCGACCTCGCCCGGCACTTCGCCAGCGCCGACCTGTTCGTGTTCCCGAGCCTGACCGAGACATTCGGCAACGTCACGCTCGAGGCGCTCGCCAGCGGCCTGCCCACCGTCGCCTTCGACTACGGCGCCGCGCGCGAGCACCTCACCACCGACTGCGGGCGGCGCGTGCCGTTCGGCAACGAAGACGCCTTCGTGCGCGCGACGCTCGATCTCGTGCGCAGCGACGTGACGCGCGCGGAGCTTCGCGCCGCGGCCGTCGCCGCCGTCGCCGAGCTCGAACCGGCCACAGTCACCGCGCAATTCGCCCAGTTGCTGGCAGGCCTGCCGCAGCCCGACGACAAGACCGCCGGCAACGGCAAACTCCGCGAGGGCGCGACATGAGCGCGATGCAACTCCTGCAGACTCTCGAACTGCGCAGCCGCGAGGTGCGCCTGTGCAAGCGCGCCAACGACTGGGGCGCGCGGCGTGCGATCGCGCGCTTCTTCGGCATGATCAGCCGGTTCGGCGACGGCGTGTTCTGGTACACGCTGATGCTCGCGATCGCCGCGTTCGGCGGCGCGAAGGGCCTCTTCGTCGCGCTGCAGATGGCCCTGACCGGACTGGTCGCCGCCGGCATGTATCGCGCGCTCAAGCGCTGGACGCGACGCCCGCGCCCGTTCCGCACGCATCGCGACATCGTGCCGCTGGCGCTGCCGCTCGACGAGTTCAGCTTTCCCTCCGGTCACACGCTGCATGCGGTCACGTTCACGATCATCGCGCTCGCCTGGTTCCCGCTGCTCGCGCCGCTGCTGATCCCGTTCGCGCTGCTCGTCGCCGCCTCGCGCGTCGTGCTCGGGCTGCACTATCCGAGCGACGTACTCGCGGCGACGCTGATCGGATGCGGATTGGCGACCGTCTCGCTGTGGGTCGCTTCGCTGATGCGCATTTGATCTTCTGCTCGGCGCCAGCGCGGGCGGGACTGCGCAAGCGAACGCTCGCGCAGCGGATGGCCCGAAGGGCAAACTGCTGATGCAGTTTGTAATCCAGTTCTTGCGTTGTTCCTGATTCGTTTGCTGGCGCGTCCGTTCGTCTTTCCGCGCGCATCCGGCGCGCGGGTCACTTTCTCTTGCTTGTGCAAGAGAAAGTGACCAAAGAGAACACACCCCGGATGCCGCGCCCTACGCGCTTCGCGCTACGGGTGTGCGAGGTCAGGCCGGGGTTCGTTGAACGCACGTCCGTGTACGTGCAACGAACTCGCGCGCGTCGTGCGCGCGATCCTGCGGACATTTCCGTCCTGCCCTCGCCGCGGCAAACGGGGACCCGAAGATCACGAGCCAGATCAAGAGCGCCCCCTTCCGCCCTTCGGGCACCTTCCCCAGTTGTGCGGAGGAAGGAACAGCTTTGTCTTTGCTTTTCGCCCTTGATCTTACTCCCCCTTCACCGCACCGAGCATCGCAGGCGGCGGCGGGGGAAAGGCGCGCATGTCCGAGCGCACGGATGCGCGAGTTCGCGCCGGCTCGCCGACGCCGAGAAGCGCAGGGCACCTCGCGCGCACAGCGCGCGAGGTGCGGTGTCGGGGCGTGTTTCTCTTGGTGACTTCTCTTTGCACGAGCAAAGAGAAGTCACCCGCTCGCCGCAGGCGAGTGGAAGCCCTCGCTCTTGAAGCAAAAGAAAGCAAAGGCACTGCATTCCCGCCAGAAACATGCGGGAATGACGAGATAGAGCGAAGCGTGGCATCCGTCGTTACAACGTCTCGACTTTCGCGCGCACGACGCCCGGTCGCGTCTGCCGGCTCCAATCGACCGGCACGGCCACCTGCGCATTCGCCGCGGTAGCGTCGAGCAGATCGAGATCGACGTCCGCGACCAGCCAGGTTTCACCGGGCCGCGCCACCGCGATCACGCCGTCGTCGGGCAGGCCGCGATCGCTGGGCGCGTAGACCGCGGCGCGGCCCGTGTTCGTGTCGAGCGCGGGATTGTCGGGCGCCTCGCCCGCGGTGACCGACTGGGCAACGAAGATGCGGTTCTCGAGCGCGCGCGCCATGCAGCCGATGCGCACGCGCGTCGCGCCGGCTTCGGTGTCGGTGCAGCTCGGCACGAGCAGCAGGCGCGCGCCGGCCTCGCGCTGCGCGCGCGCGTACAGCGGAAATTCGCTGTCGTAGCAGACGTCGATCGCGATGCGGCCGTAGGGCGACTCGAACACCTTGAGCGCATCGCCCGGCTCGATCACGCCTGCGGCATTCTCGAAACCGGTCAGGGTCAGCTTGTCCTGGAAAACATGTGCGCCATCCGGCGAGAACAGATACGCGCGGTTGCGATATCTGCCGTTCGCCTGCGCGAGCAGGAACGTGCCGGCGAGCAGGTGGATGCGATGCGCGGCCGCGAGTCCGGCGAACAGTCGCAACCAGTCCGCGTGCACGGCCTGCAGCGCGGCGAGCGTGGCCGCGAGATCGGCGCGCGTTTTCGCATCGAGGATCGAGGCGAGTTCGAGCGCGAGATATTCCGGCAGCACGACGATGCGCGCATCCTGCGCGGCCGCGGCCGCGACTTCCGCCGAGACGCGCGCGGCAAACTCCTGGAACGACGCGGGCGCTTCGATGCGCCATTGAGCGAGAGCGATCTTCATGCAACCAGTCTAACGTAGCGGACTTGCCAGTAAAGGTGATTGGCGAGATGGCCGCGTTTCAATACGATTCAAGCCGGCACGAGGAGATCGCAATGGACAATCCGATCCGCGTCGGCATCGGCGGCTGGAACTACGCGCCGTGGCGCAACAACTTCTATCCGGCGAAGTGGCCGCAGAAGCGCGAACTCGAATTCGCCAGCCGGCAGCTGACGACGATCGAGATCAACAGCACCTACTACAGTCCGCAGAAACCGCCGACCTACGCGCGCTGGCGCAGCGAAACGCCCGAAGGCTTCTTGTTCTCGCTCAAGGCGCCGCGCTTCTGCACCGACCGGCGCACGCTCGCCGACGCGGGCAAGGCGATCGACGGCTTCGTCTTCGGCGGGCTGGCCGAATTCGGCGACCGGCTCGGCCCGATCAACTGGCAGCTGCCGCCGTACAAGGCGTTCGACCGCGCCGATCTCGCCGCGTTCTTCGACCAGTTGCCGCGTGCACTCGACGGTCTGCCGCTGCGCCATGTGCTCGAGGTGCGGCATGCGAGTTTTCTCTGTGCCGGGTATCTCGAACTCGCGCGGCGACAGCGCATCGCCACGGTGTTCACCGACTCGCCGAAATATCCGTCGTTCGCCGACGTGACCGGCGACTTCGTCTACGCACGCCTGATGCGCAGCGCGACGGAGATCGACACGGGCTATGCCGCCGCCGATCTCGATGCCTGGGCGCGGCGTGCGCGGATCTGGGCCGGCGGCACGGAGCCGACCGACCTGCCGCGCGGCGCAGGCGCGGCGCCGGCCGGCGCCGCGAAAGCCGTGCCGCGCGAGGTATACATCTACTTCATCAGTGCGGCGAAGGAGCGCAATCCCGCCGCGGCGAAGGCGTTGATCGAGCGCGTGCGCTGAGACGCGCCCGACACAGCCTGCCCGCGCTGCGCTCAGCCGCGCCGCAGCGACCAGAACGGAATGTCGCGGCGCAGGCGGAAGCCGATCTTCTCGTACAGATGCAGCGCGCGCGGATTCTCGTGGCTGACATGCAGGAACGGCAGCCGGCCCTGGCGCAACGTGTCGTTGGCCAACATCGCCGTCAGCCGCCGCGCATAACCGTGGCCGGCAAAATCCGGATGCGTGCAGATCGCGCTCATCTCGCGCGCCGATTCCGTGCCGAGGCGCTCGCCGATCATCGCCGCGAGCCGCCCATCGCGATAGATGCCGAAATAACGGCCCATCTCCATCGTGCGTTCGCGGAAATAGTGCGGATACACCAGCGCGGTCAGCGCGAGCACGTCGGCGCGATGCGCCGCGGACAGTTCGATCGCTTCCGGCCCGTCGGCGACCGCGATCGGCTCCTCGCAGGCCATCTGCGCGAGCGGACGAAACGGCTCCAGCGTCCAGTGCGCCGGCGGCTTCGGGGCGACGCCGAGCAGGTAGACGCTTTCGCCCGGCGCGACCAGCGCCTCGAGATCGGACACGGCGGTCGCCTTCGCATCGGCCACACCGAGAAACGGCGCGTAGGCGGCCGGATAGCGCAGGACGTCACCCGAGCGCAGCGCAAGCGCGCGATGGACGCTGGCCAGCGAAGACCAGAACGGATTGTCGAGTTCGGGACAGACCGGCATGGCGCGGCTATTTCGCAAGAAAGACGAACGTCTCCTGCCCGCACACGTCGCCGACGCGACGGCCAAGCGAGAAGCCGCTTTGCTCCGCCAGCGCCAGGAAATATTCCGGCTGCACATCGGCGCGGAATTCGTCGCCGCTGAACTTGTGGTCGCCTTCGGGGCGATCGTGGATCGAGGCGATCAGCTTGCCGCCGCGCGCGAGCACGCGCCGCGACTCCCGCAGGTAGCGGATCGTCGCCGCTTCCTTGAGATGGGTGAACAGCGAGGCGGCAAACGCCAGGGTCATGCTGCCGTCCGCGGCCGGAAACACGACTTCCTCCGCGCTGACCGCGCCATCCGGGTTGTAGCGCGGCCCGCGCACGTCGAGATGGGCGAAGCGGAAGCGCCCGCCGGTCAGCGGCGAGATGAAGCGCGAGTTCCAGGCTATGTACGGGTGGATCACGTCGACGCCGAGATAATCCTCGATCTGCGGATGGTGCAGCAGCATGCGCGCCGTGCGCGCGCAGCCGCAGCCGATGTCGAGCACGCGCGCGTGCGCGGGAAGCTCCATCGCGACGAGCTGGCCCCAGGCGTCGCCGACGACGAGGAAATTCTCGACCGTCTCGGCGCCGACATGCAGCATCATGCGTGCATTCGGCAGCGGCGCAATGCCGTTCCAGCGCGGGAAATGCGGGTGCGTCGTTTCCGCGTCGGCCGCGCTCGGCAGCGCCTTGTCTTCAGTCATTTCGTTTCCTCTCGTCCATTGTCTCGATCCGCGTGCCGGACGCGTGCGCACCCGATCTGCCGCATTTTAGCGAGCGAAGCCAGCCCGCACACGCCTTCGCCGGCCCGCCGCCCCGCAGGCCACAGATTGTTCTTTCCCATGAAACGAAAGACAAGTGCGGAGCAGACGCGATGACGTGCCCGGGAATTGTGGAATCGACTCCGGCTTTGCACGCCGGAACTGCCTCCACGCCGCGGCGTCGATTTCGCGGCTCGTCGCTCGTCATGGACAATGAGGGCTCCTCCTCGACCAAACGAGTCACGACCATGTCCAGCACCATCCGCCTGCACCGCGTCCTGCGCGCGCCGCCCGAGCGCGTCTACCGCGCCTTCCTCGATCCCGCCGCGCTGTGCAAGTGGCTGGCGCCGAACGGCTTCACCTGCAGCGTCCACGAACTCGAGGCCAGGGTCGGCGGCCGCTACCGCATGTCGTTCACCAACTTCTCTTCCGGCAACGGCCACAGCTTCGGCGGCACGTATCTGGAACTGGTGCCGAACGAACGCATCCGCCACGACGACCGCTTCGACGACCCCAACCTGCCCGGCACGATGATCACCACGATCGGCCTGCGCGCCGTGTCCTGCGGCACCGAACTGAACGTCGTGCAGGAAGGCATCCCCGACGCGATTCCGCCGGAGATGTGCTACCTCGGCTGGCAGGAATCGCTGGTGCTGCTCGGCAAGCTCGTCGAGGTGGAGATTCCGGGCTAGCCGCCGCTCCGCCGACCCCGTCGCGCTTGTGTCGAGCTTCGGAAAAGCCGGGCTTTGCTGTCCGGCCCGTGCGTCAGGCGTATGCCTTGCGCACGACGCGGCTCGCGTCGATCGCGCGGATGTCGGGCGTGCCGGCCTGGCGCATGATCTGTTTCAGTTCGCGTGCGTAGATATCGAGCACCGATTCGACACCGGCCTGGCCGAATGCGGCAAGGCCCCATACCTGCGGGCGGCCGATGCCGACGCCGGTCGCGCCGAGCGCCAGCGCCTTGAACACGTCGGTGCCGCGGCGGACGCCGCCGTCGATGAACACCGGAACCCGGCCTTTCACCGCGGCGACGACTTCGGGCAGACAGTCGATCGTCGCGCGCAAGGTTTCCTCGTCGCGCCCGCCGTGGTTCGAAACGACGATGCCGTCGACGCCGTGCTCGCAAGCGAGCGCCGCGTCCTCGCCGGTGACGATGCCCTTGACGATCAGCTTGACCTTCACCAGCCTGCGCAGCTTGTCGAGGAACGCCCAGCTCATGTCGGTCGGGGACAATTCGGTGACGCGCGAGACATCGAGCCCCGCATAGGCCGGCGCCTTGTGCAGCGGGTCGTGCGAATTGTTGGCGTGGCAGGTCGTGCACACGCGCGTGTCGGCTTTCATCGCGCGCAACAGCGTCTCGTTGTTGCGCCCGGGCATGTTGTCGACGGTCAGCGCGATGGCCGGGCAGCCCAATTGCTCGGCGCGCTTGACCAGCGCCTCGGTCACCTTCCAATCGTTCGTCGCATACAGCTGCTGCCAGATCGGCGCGCCACGCGCCTTGATGACGTCGGCCTGGGCAGTCGACGCCACGTTCGACAGCATCAGTTGCGCGGATCGCGACGCGGCCGCGCGCGCCGTGGCGGCTTCGCCTTCCGGATGAAATGCGCGCTGGCTCGATACCGCCGACAGATACACCGGCGTCGGCCAACGCGTGCCGAACACCTGCACGCTCATGTCGACGTGACTCACATCGACGAAGCGGCGCGAGCGGATTTCGTAGTGCGCGAACGCATCGTGGTTGATCGCCACGGTGCGGTCGTCATCGGCGCCGGTGGCGATATAGCCGAAGTGCGCCGGCTTGTCGGCGAGTGCCGCACGCGCCAGCGCCTCGAATTCCATCACGTTGAGCGCGGCCTTCGCATCCGCCGATGCCGCCACCTCCGCCGCTGCCGCGCCGAACAACGGGCGGCTGAGACCCAGCGCCGGAAGCGCGGCGATGCCGCCGAGCAGTGCACGCCGCGACGCAGACCAGGACTGGCTCATGGACCATCCCCTTGGTGGCTGGAGGCGCCACGATATAGCACGGGTGCGATGAAACGCCAGTCCGTGGATCATTGAAATCGCACTCCGACCGGGTTTTGATCGGTTACGATGATTGCCACCGGACCGTCACGATGACATGACCGCAGAGGGCCGCCACGGATGTACGCACGGATCGGCTGGAAATGGCTTTTGCTGTGCTGGCTGCTGCCGGCAGGACTGGCGTCGGCGCAAGCCGGCGGTGTCGCCGATGTGCCTGCGGCAGCTCCGACCGTGGCAACCACATCGGCCGGAGTCGACCTCTCCACGACCGCCGCCGACGTCGAGGTGTGGAATCGCCAGGTTGCGACCTTCGCGGTGCCCTACAACGGACTGTCGCCGCAGGACCGTGCGCGCAACGCCTCGGCCCGGCTCGAACGGATGCTCGATACGATGCAGCCGGACGAACTGGCGGCGGAGTGGGCGCAGGTCGGGACGACCCAGGGCGTGATGATCACGTCACACGGCCGCATCGTGTTCGGCCTGCTGCCGGAGGACGTCGGCGGCGGCGCGCCGGCCTCACGCGAGCAGGTGCTGCGCGAAGGCGAAGCGGTGGTCGGACGGCTGCGCCAGGTGCTGCTCGATCACAGCCGCCTCGATCATCCGATGCAATTGCTGCGCGCGACCGGCCTGGCCGTGCTGGTCAGCGTGCTGGCCCTGCTCGTGGTGTGGGCGGCGGGCTGGTTGCGCCGGCGCCTGCAGGGGCGTCTGCAAACCGCGCTGGATGCAGTGATCAAAGCAGGCGCACGCCGGCTGAAGCTCGGCGGATACGAGATCCAGCCTCTGCTGTACAGCGCGTTGCAACGGCTGGCGGGCTTGTTCTGGCTGCTGTTCATCTGCGCGGTCGGCTACCTGTGGCTGAGCTTCGTGCTGCGTCAGTTTCCGTATACCGCGCCGTGGGGCGAGACCCTCGGCGCCTATCTGGTGGGCACCGCCTCCGGCGTGCTGATTGGCCTGGTCGACGCGACGCCCTCGCTGCTGATGCTGCTGGTGATCTGGCTGGTCACGCGCGGTTTGACGCACCTGGTGCGTGCCTGGTTCCGTGGCGTCGAGCGCGGCACGATCCGGGTCGGCTGGCTCGATCCGGCGGTGGCGCTGATGACCCAGCGGATCGTGTCGGTGCTGTTGTGGCTGTTCGCGCTGACCCTCGCCTACCCGTACATCCCGGGCTCGCACAGCGACGTATTCAAGGGCGTCAGCGTATTCGCCGGCCTGATGCTGTCGCTGGGTTCGGCTGGCACCATGAACCAGTTCATCAGCGGGTTGTTCATGCTGTACTCGCGCGCGATCCGCCTGGGCGACTACGTGCGCATCTGCGAACATGAGGGCACGGTGACGCACATCGGCGCGCTGTCGCTGAAGCTGTTGACCCCGCAGCGCGAGCAGGTCACGGTTCCGAACTCGATGCTGGTGACGTCGCTGGTGCGCAACTACACGCGCCCGGTTGACGATGCGGGGCTTGCCGCTTCCACCAGCGTCAGCGCCCGCGTCACGATCGGCTACGACACGCCATGGCGGCAGGTGGAAGCGCTGCTGCAACTGGCCGCCGCGCGCACGCCCGACGTGCTGCAGCGCCCGCGCCCGCAGGTGCTGCAGCTGGCGTTGTCGGACTTCTACGTCGAATACCAGCTCACCGTGGCGATTGCCGAGCCGAAGCAGCGCACGGCCATACTGTCGCGGCTGCACAACGAGATCCTGGACGCCTTCAACGAGCAAGGCCTCCAGGTGATGTCGTCGCACTTCTTCGTGCAGCCGAAGGACAAGGTATGGGTGCCGCGCGACAAGTGGTACGCGGCGCCGGCCGTCGCGCCGGAGCAGCCCGGCAAGCCGATGGAGTAGCTTGGGCAGAGCCGGACTGAAGGAGCAGACATGAATTCCATCGAACTGGTGCTGGCGATGTTGCTGGGGGTGCTGGCCAGCGGCTACGTGGTACGCATGCTGCCGTTCTCGCTGCCGTTGCCGCTGGTGCAGATTGCGACAGGGGCGGCGATCTCCGGGGTACTCAAGCATGGAGTCGCGCTGGATCCGGATGTGTTCTTCCTGCTGTTCCTGCCGCCGCTGCTGTTCCTCGACGGCTGGCGGATTCCGAAGGACGGGCTGCTGCGCGACAAGACCGTGATCCTGGAACTGGCGTTGGGGCTGGTGGTGTTCACCGTGCTCGGCGCCGGCTTCCTGATCCACTGGCTGATCCCCGCGATGCCACTGGCGGTGGCGTTTGCGCTGGCCGCGATCGTGTCGCCGACCGATCCCGTGGCAGTGTCGTCGATCACGGCGCGGGTGCCGATTCCCAAGCGCTTGATGCATATCCTGGAAGGCGAATCGCTGCTCAACGACGCGTCCGGCCTGGTCTGTTTCCGCTTCGCGGTGGCGGCCGCGATGACCGGTAGTTTCTCGCTGGCGTCGGCATCGCTGTCGTTTCTCTGGGTGGCCCTGGTGGGCGTGGGTATCGGCGTGATCTTCACCCTCGCCGTGAACCTGATGCAGCGCTGGCTGTCGCGGCAGTTCGGCGAGGAGAGCGGTTCTCCGATCCTGCTCAGCCTGCTGATCCCGTTCGGAGCGTATCTGCTGTCCGAGCAGGCGCAGGCATCGGGCATCCTGGCCGCCGTCGCGGCCGGCATCACCACGAGCTACGTCGAACTCGGCGGGCGGGTCCTGGCAACCACCCGGCTGCAGCGTACCGCGGTCTGGAACGCGGTGCAGTTTGCGCTGAATGGCATCATGTTCGTGCTGCTGGGCGAGCAGTTGCCGGGCATCCTGCATGACGCGGCGACCTCGGTTCAACAGAGCGGCCATCTCAATCCCTGGTGGCTGGCCGTCTATGCGCTGGCGATCACCGCCGGGCTGGGATTGCTGCGCTTCGTCTGGGTCTGGGTGTCGATGCGGTTGACCCTGTTGCAGGCGCGCCACCGCGGCGAGCGCACGAGCAAGCCGCACTGGCGGATCATCCTGGCGATGTCGCTGGCCGGGGTGCGCGGTGCGATCACGCTCGCCGGCGTCCTGACCCTGCCGCTGCTGATGCCCGATGGCAGCGCATTTCCGGCGCGCGACCTAACGATATTTCTGGCCACGGCCGTGATTCTGCTGTCGCTGCTGATGGCCAGCTTCGGACTTCCGCCATTGTTGAAAGGGCTGGAGTTGCCCGGCGAACCCGCCGCGCAACGCGAAGAGGACCAGGCCCGTCATGCCACCGCGACGGTGGCGATCGCCGCCGTGGAACAGACTCAGCACGAACTGGCGCAGAAGGCCACGGCAGCCGATGCGGACATCTACAACAACGCAGCTGCCCGCGTGCTGGCGTTCTATCAACGCAGACTGGATTGCGATACCTCCGATAGCGACGCCGCGCAGTTGCGCAAGGCCGACGAGGCCGAACGCCAGTTGCGGCTGGCTGCCCTCCAGGCAGAGCGCGCCGAGATATTCAATCTCGCGCGACAGCAGAGGATTTCCGACGAGTTGTCGCGCAAGCTGATTCGCGAGCTGGATCTGACGGAGACGCGTTATCGTTGACCGACTGGCGGACTTCCGCAACGGCGCCCGATGCCGGGCGTTTTTCCGCGGCCGGTCCAGAGCGTCGACGCGATTGTTGCCAACCCCACAAAAACGGGCGCGATGAATCGCGCCCCTACTCCAACACGCGGGCCGGGCTCAGTCGAGCAAGGTGCGGCTGCGCAGCAGCGCTTCTTCCACCACACTCGCCGGCGCCGCTTCGAGCAAGCGCCAACGGCGCGCTTTCAAATCCAGCGTACGCAACTGATCGCACAACACGACTCCCTGGGTTTCACTTCCCGACGCGGCGAGACTGACGGCGAATCCGTGTTCACGTGCGAAACGGCCGCCTTGCGTGATGGGACAAACCAAAGCAAATCCGGATTGCCGGTTGAATGCGTACAGCGACAACACCAGTGCCGGGCGGCGCCCCTGCGTTTCGTGTCCGCGCGTCGGATCGAAATCGAGATCGATGATATCGCCGCGCTCGGGCACGCGGCCCTTCACAGACGCTCCCGGCCGACAGGCTTGTCGCGCAGCCACTTCTCATCGCGCGGCCAGGTCGCCGGCGATTTGGCCGACTCCGCAAGCAAATCATCGAGGGTCAATTTGGTCCGGCGCTCTTTCGCGCGCGCGTGCACGAGTTCGACCAATCCGAGATCGTCCAGCCGCTCGACGATGCGCTCATACGTGGCCGCCGGCACGAGATACGCGGACGGCTTGTTGTGGATCAGTACCGCAACCGGCTCGCCCGCAGCCGCCTCGATCACGGCGCTCGGATTGCGCTTGAGTTCGGTGATGCTGACTGAAGTGTCGGACAGGATGGTTTCCATATTTGGCTCCGAATTTGGAGCCAATTATGGTCTGCGAAGGCTTACCCTTCAAGACTACATAGCTGGCACTGCTAGTCGGCGACTGGCAAGATGTCCGCCCCATCCGAGCCGGCCATGATCGTGATTCGGAATCGCTTTACTTGGCCCGGTTTCAACGCGGTTTCGCGATTGATAGTGGGACGTATACGACAGAGCAAAGCCGGATCCTTCGATGCCCCGATACCAAGAATGTGATCGCCGCTGGCGATGCGGAATGTCGCCGTCTCACCCGTCTTGAAGTCGGCTGCCGCCTTGCCGTCAATCACTAACCCGTACTGACATCCCGAGCCAAGAAATCCGGAATCTCGAGTTACGATGATCGTGGATTCACCTTCTCCAGAAAGGTAGACGTACTCCGGTGGAACAGGCTTGGATTCAGATGATTTCGTCGGTGTAGTGGTGCAAGCGACGATAGTGATTGCGATTGCACTGGCCATTACGAAACGAGCGATCACAGACCTCCCCTTCTTTGAGCTACCCTGTCCGAAAGAGTACAAACAACAACGTGCCAAGGCAAAGCCGAGCTATTTTTCGTATGGCTTTTCACATGAGCTGGGAGAGCATACATCTATCTCTTACGCCATCGGCAACTTTAGCCCCTGCTCTTTCG
This sequence comes from Pseudomonadota bacterium, assembly GCA_018240505.1. Taxonomy (GTDB): domain Bacteria; phylum Pseudomonadota; class Gammaproteobacteria; order Xanthomonadales; family Rhodanobacteraceae; genus Rudaea. The sequence goes on along the minus strand of JAFEFQ010000253.1, from coordinate 771 downwards.
CACACGCCTGCGCAATCTCATACCCCGCATCCGCATGCCGCATCACGCCCGTGCCCGGATCGTTCCACAGCACGCGCGCGATGCGCTTGTCGGCGGCTTCGCTGCCGTCGCAGACGATGACGACGCCCGAGTGTTGCGAGTAGCCCATGCCGACGCCGCCGCCGTGGTGGAAGCTGACCCAGGTCGCGCCGCCGGCGGTGTTGAGCAGCGCATTCAGGATCGGCCAATCGCTGACCGCGTCGCTGCCGTCCTTCATCGCTTCGGTTTCGCGATTCGGTGACGCAACGCTGCCGCTGTCGAGATGATCGCGGCCGATCACGATCGGTGCTTTCAGTTCCCCCTTGCGCACCATTTCGTTGAACGCAAGGCCGAGGCGATGGCGCTGGCCAAGGCCGACCCAGCAAATCCGCGCGGGCAGGCCCTGGAAGTCGATGCGCTTCTCGGCCATGTCGATCCAGTTGTGCAGGTGCGGATCGTCGGGGATCAGTTCCTTGACCTTCGCATCGGTCTTCAGGATGTCCTCGGGATCGCCCGACAGCGCGACCCAGCGGAACGGGCCGACGCCGCGGCAGAACAGCGGGCGCACGTAGGCGGGTACGAAGCCGGGGAAATCGAACGCATTCTTGCAGCCTTCGTCGAACGCCATCTGGCGGATATTGTTGCCGTAGTCGACGGTCGGAATGCCCTGCGCGTGGAACGCGAGCATCGCCTCGACGTGCACGCGCATCGACTTCTTCGCCGCGTCGCGCACGCCGTTCGGGTCAGTCTTGC
>JAFEFQ010000252.1 GCA_018240505.1 Pseudomonadota bacterium | reverse complement strand
TCCACGGGCGAGGCGAAGCGCACGCCCTCCTCGGTGATCTTGCGCCGTTCGGCGAGCGAGAACACCTGGAAGCCGCCCGAGTCGGTCAGGATCGGTTTGTTCCAGCCGATGAATTTGTGCAAGCCGCCGAACTCGCCGATCACGTCGAGGCCGGGGCGCAGGAACAGGTGAAACGTGTTGCCGAGGATGATCTCCGCGCCGATGTCGAGGATCGAACGCGGGGTCATGCCCTTGACCGAGCCGTAGGTGCCCACCGGCATGAACGCTGGCGTCTCGATCGTGCCGCGCGCGAAGCCGAGGCGACCGCGCCGCGCCGCGCCGTCGCCGCCGAGAAGTTCAAACCGCATGCAAATTCCCTGAACCGCTGACCAGGCGCGAAGTATACGTGCTCGCCGGCGCCGCGACTTCGCTGCGGCCCATCGACCGGGCAGGCGGGCGGCAGCGTGTCGGCTGCGCTAGACTGGAATGCGCGGCGGCGATCGCCGCTTCGTTCCGAGATGCGCGATGATCTACGAGCAGATTGCCACCGGCGGCTGCCAATCCTATCTCCTCGGCTGCAGCGAGACCTGCGCGGCCGTGGTGATCGATCCGGAGATCAGCCAGCTCGACCGCTATCTCGGCCTCGCCGCACGCGACGGGCTGCGCATCCGCTATCTGATCGACACCCACACCCACGCCGACCACTTTTCCGGGACGCGGCAACTGGGTCGGCAACTCGGCGTCCCCGTGGTCATGCATCGCGACAGTCCGGCGTCGTTCGTGGACATGCGCCTGGACGACGGCGACATGGTCCTCGTCGGCCGCCTGCGACTGCGCGTGATCCACACGCCGGGCCACACGCGCGACTCGATGTGCCTGCAGGTGGAAGATCGCCTGTTCACCGGCGACACGCTGCTGATCGGCGCCACCGGTCGCACCGACCTGCCGACTGGCGATCCCGATGCGCTCTACGACAGTCTGTTCCAGCGCGTCCTGCGCCTGGACCCGTCGCTCAAGGTGCATCCGGCGCACGACTACAAGGGCGCCGGCCACTCGACCATCGCGCGCGAACTCGCGGAGAATCCGCGCCTGCAAAAACGCGACCGTGCCGCGTTCGTCGACATGATGCGCAGCCTCAACCTGACCATGCCGACCCACATCACGGAAGCGCTGCGCAGCAACATGAGCGGCGGCAAGACGGTCGCGCAACTGCTGGCGGAAGCCGGCGCCGTCGTGCCGTTCATGGCGCTGGCCGAGCTCAAGGCACGCGTCGAAACTGCAGACGGCAATCTCGTCGTGCTCGACGTGCGCGAACGCGACGCCTACGAGCAGGGGCACGTCCCCGGCGCGCGCCTGCTGCCGCGCGGCCAGCTCGAGTTGCGCGTCAACGACGACTTGCCCGACCCGACCCGGCGCATCCTCACGTATTGCGAGTTGGGCCGCATTTCGACGCTGGCCGCGGCGACGCTGCGCGAGCTGGGCTACCAGCGCGCCGTGGCCCTGGACGGCGGCATGAAGGCGTGGCGCGAGGCGGGCTATCCGGTCAAGCCCGGATCGGAGCCGTGACCACCGCGCTCGCAAGGCGACCATGCTGTTGCAGCAAGCCGTCCCGAGTCACGTCATTCGGCCCAATCGCTCGCGAATTCAAGCCCTCTTTGTGAACCTCACCGACAACCCCGAGTCGCTGCAGTCCGGCGTTCTGACCTCGGCCGCCGATCCGTTGCTCGGCGACGCCATCGCGCAGACGCTGCGCGCGCCTGCCGCGCAACGTGAGCGGATCTTCACCGGCCTCGTTGGCGGAATCGAAGCCTTCATGGCCACGCAGCCGCAGGAGCGGCCATGGACATGCACGATGTTTCGCGGCACGGATGGTTCCGCGATCTTTCGCGGCGGCGTCGGCCATTCGCTGGTCATCGATCCCTGCGGGCATCTGTGGCGCGCGCGCAGCTACGAGGATTTTGCGACCACCTACACGTTTGTTGGCAACACCTGCGAGATCGATACCTTGACGCCGTTGTATGCGCAGATGCGCGAGTATCGTCCGAAGCAGCCGGCCGCGTCCGCCGCGGTAGAGCCGGGCTTCGTCCTCGAAGTCGAACTCGTCGCGCAGTATCCAAAGTAGCTGTCTCGTGCCTGGTGCGAAATGCTGATCGAATTTGACGACCGCGCCTCGGATTCACCTGTGATCGACCGCGTTTGGCAGAGCCGCAGCGCGCACGCCGGCCAATTCCATTCGATGGCCACCTGCAACTGGGTCATGGTGGTGACGCGCCATCGCGGCAGCACGTTTCTGACCGTGCGCGGACCGGAAACCGCAGCGTCCGTCGCGGATTGCCCCGCCGATGGCGAGTGGGTCGGCATTCACTTCAGGCTCGGCAGCTTCATGCCGTCGATTCCGCTGCGCGCGATCAGCAACCGCAAGGACCTCACCTTGCCGGGTTCGAAGCGGACGTTCCGGCTGGACGGCAGCTGGTGGGAATACCCGGGCTTCCAGAACGCCGAGGTCTTCGTCGACAGGCTGATCAGGAAAGGATTGATCACCACCGATCCTGTCGTCGTCGCGGCGCTGAACGGCCAGACGAACGAAGGTTCGCGGCGAACCGAACAGCGCCGCTTCGTGCAGGCGACCGGGATGACCCGGGCGACGATCCGCCAGGTCGAACGCGCGCGTCAGGCGACGGCGCTTCTGCTCGGCGGCAAGTCGATCGCCGACGTGGTCTACGCGCTGGGCTACTACGATCAGGCCCACCTGACCCGCTCGCTGAAACACTTCATCGGGCAGACGCCCGCGCAAGTCGGGCGTCAGGAAGAGCAGCTGTCGCTTTTGTACAATTCGGAATGAATGCCGCTGGTTATAGTTGCGACCGACATCCTTGGAGCCGAAACACCATGTCGATCGCAGCAACACAAGCCACGCCGGCAGCCACATGGACCGGCCGCATCCTGAGCGGCCTGGTCATCGCGTTTCTTGTCCTCGATGCCGGCATGAAGCTGGTTCCGCTGCAGCCGGTCATGGAGGCGATGCGCGACCTTGGCTTCCCGGAGGCAGCGGCGATGGCGCGGGGTCTCGGCATGCTGTTGCTCGCCTGCACGATCCTCTATGCGGTTCCGAAAACTTCGGTGCTCGGCGCCGTGCTGCTGACGGGCTATCTGGGAGGCGCGATTGCCGTGCACCTGCGGCTCGGCCACCCATGGTTCAGCCATGTGCTGTTCGGTGCCTACATCGGCATGGCGGCATGGGCCGGATTGTTCGCCCGGCGCGCGCCGCTGCGCGCCTTGCTTCTTCCCTGACGTGGAGCGTCCGATGTCATTCCAGGCTTACCTAGACAACATCGAGGCGAAGACCGGCAAGAGCCCCGCCGACTTCCGGCGTCTGGCCGCGGCAAAAGGTTTCATGGCCGGTAGCAAGCTGCGCGCGGAAACGAAAGCCGGCGCGGTGGTGGCGTGGCTGAAGCAGGACTTCGCCCTCGGCCACGGGCACGCCATGGCCATCGTCGCGCTGCTGAAAGGCAAGCAAGGCGACGCCGGGTAATCCGGCGCGGAAAGCGTATACAGCGACCGCCCGGGTCTTGTATGTTGCCGCCACCGGTTCAGTTGTCGGGGGCAGCCACATGCAACGCCTGATCCTCGCGTTACTCCTGTGCACGCTCGCGTTCACGGCTCACGCGACGACGGACGCGGCGAAGCCGAAGGTCCGTGCGATCACCGCCTTCGTCCGCCTGGATCGATCGAGCTACGAGAAGCAGATCGCGGAAGCGATGGCGGTGCTCAACGCCGCCAAGGCCGACTTCGCCAGACGCGGCTACGAGACGCAGACCGTGCGCATCGTGACGCAGCCGTTCGCGGAGCTGGTGCGAGGCCTGTCCGAGAAGGAGGCGCTCGCATTCCTGCGCTCGCTCGACGATCTGTCGCAGAAGGACGGCTTCATGCCCAATGTCGGCCCGGCCATGCTGCACGACGCCGACGATCCCGCCGCGATGCATCTGCTCGCGCAGGTGCTGTCGACGCTGCCCCACCTCAATGCGAGCGCGATCATCGCCGACGACGACGGCATCCACTGGAAGACAATACGCGAGTCGGCGAAGCTCGTGCGCTATGTGACCGACCACAGCGCGCGCAGCCAGGGCAACTTCCAGTTCGCGGCGACCGCGATGCTCAAGCCGCTGGGCCCGTTCTATCCGGGCGCCTGGCACACCGGCGCCGGCAAGCAGTTCTCGCTGGGATTCGGCGGTTCCCGCACCGGCAGCACCACCGCTGCGCGGGATCAGGCTCCCGGATTCGCCGCCGCGCCGGGTGACGCGCCCGGCGGAAAAATCAGCATCGCATCGCCGTACGAGAAGAAGCGGTAGCGCTGCTCGACCGCGTGCCGATACGCATCGAGCATCAGCTCGCGCCCGGCGAACGCCGAGACGAGCATGAGCAGGGTCGACTCGGGCAGGTGGAAGTTGGTGATCAGCGCATCGATGCTGGTGATCGCGTAGCCCGGGAAGATGAAGATCTGCGTCTCGCCCGCGAACGGCTCGACCACGCCTTCGTGCTTGGCCGATTCGAGCGCGCGCACGACGGTCGTGCCGACCGCGACCACGCGCCCGCCCCGCGCTCGGGTTCGGCGCATCTTTTCCACAAGCTCTGCGCCGACGTTGAGCCACTCGCGGTGCATGACATGGTCTTCGAGCGACTCGCGCCGCACCGGCTGGAACGTGCCCGCGCCGACGTGCAGGGTGACGTAGCCGAAATCGACGCCCCGCGCGCGCAGCGCATCGAGCAGCGGCGCGTCGAAATGCAGTCCCGCCGTCGGCGCGGCGACCGCGCCGGGCGTGTGCGCGAACACGGTCTGGTAGCGCACTTCGTCGTCGGCATCGATGGACGAGGCCTCGCCGCCGCGTTCGATGTACGGCGGCAGCGGCATGCGGCCGAGCCTGGGCAGCAGTTTTTCCAGCGGCTCGGGCGACTCGAAACGCAATGAGTGGAACTCGCCCTCGCGGCCGAGCACGAGCACCGTGCTGCCGTCGCCGAGCACGATGCGCGAGCCCTCTTTCGGCTTCTTCGACACGCCGAGCTGGGCCTGCGCCTCGTGCGCGCCGGTGACGCGCTCGATCAGGATCTCGACCGCGCCGCCGGTCTGCTTGCGCCCGTACAGGCGCGCGTGCAGCACGCGCGTGTCGTTGAACACGAGCAGGTCGCCCGCGCGCAGGTAGCCGGCCAGGTCGGTGAACCGGCGGTCGGCGAGACTGCGCGCTGCGGCATCGACGACGAGCAGGCGGCTCGCCGAGCGTTGTGCCAGCGGCGCCTGCGCGATCAGCTCGCGCGGCAGGTCGTAGTGGAAATCGGTTTTCTTCAAGCCGCGGGTCGAAGCGGGTGGCGGGACGGCGATTATCGCCGATATGCGCCGGCCGATGACGCACGCAGCGCCTGCCCTGCCCGCTCGCCGAGACTCCAGCGCCGCGCCGCGAACCGCCGCCGGCTACTTCGCCCCGGACTGCCAGCGCTGCACGCCGATCGCGATCAGGATCAGCGGCCACCACTTCGCGATCAGATGCCCGACGTCGGGAATCAGGTTGAAGTTGGCGAGCAGGAAGAACACGCCCAGGCCGATCAGGATCAGGCCCGTGGTCTTGTTGGCGGACATGGGGAATCTCGATGAGGGGATGGCGTGCACCCATGGACGATGCACGCGCGGCATTGTCGGCAAGCACAGATGAATTCTTGCTGTCCGCCTGATTCAGGACGCGGGAGCGACGCGTTTGCGGCGTCCCCGGCGAATCAAACCGGGCTGCGGACCCGCGCCGGCCGGCGCATCGCGTAAACGCGCCTGGTTACAACCAGCCCTTCTGCCGCGCGAGCCGATACGCCTCGATGCGGTTGCCGACGCCGAGCTTGCCGATCGCCTCGGACAGATAGTTGCGCACCGTGCCCTGCGACAGATGCAGTTGCTCGGCGATGTCGCCGGCCGAGGCGCCTTCGCCGGCGAGGCGCAACACCTGGCGCTCGCGGTCGTTGAGCGGATCGGCCTCGCTCCAGGCTTCGAGCGCGAGCTGCGGATCGATCGCGCGGCCGCCGCGATGCACGCGGCGCAAGGCCTCGGCGAGCTGGTCGGCCGGCGCATCCTTGAGCAGGTAGCCGCTGACGCCCGCGTCGAGCGCGCGGCGCAGGAATCCCGGCCGCGCGAACGTGGTGACGATGACGACCTTGCAGGCCAGCCCGCTCTCGCGGATGCGCTGGGCGAGCTCGAGGCCGGTGAGGCGCGGCATCTCGATGTCGGTGACGACGACGTCGGGTGTGTCGTGCTGCACGAGCTGCCACGCCTCCTCGCCGTCGGCCGCGCTGCCGATCACGTCGAGATCGGATTCGAGCTTGAGCAGCGCGGACAAGGCGCCGCGCACCATGGCTTGGTCTTCGGCGAGCAGGACGCGGATCATTGCGGTCGAGGGCTGAGGGCTGAGGACTGAGGGCAAGCATAGCTTCCCCGCTCCCGCCAAAAGAAGGCGCCCTGCAGGGACGGGTGAGAGAAAGGTGCCCCGGTTTCACGCCGCACCGGGCGCGCGCAACGATCCTCCCTCATCCGGCGCTCGAGTGTCGCGGCTTCCCCTGCGCGGAGAAGGCAAGCGATTCCGCCTGCGGCAGCGGCGCCGTCACGGCCAGCTTCGTGCCCCGCCCGCGCTGCGAATCGATGCGCAGCTGCGCACCGATCGCGGCGAGGCGTTCGCGCATGCCGGCAAGGCCGTTGCCCGGCACGATCGCGCCGCCGCGACCGTCATCCTCGACGCGCAGGACCACGGCATGCGGCGCGGCTTCGAGCGCGATGCGCACTCGTGCCGCGCGCGCGTGGCGCTGGATGTTGGTGACCGCCTCGCGCAGGCACATCGCCAGCGCGGTCTCGATCTCGACCGGCAAGCAGACGTCGGCGACCTCGCACTCGAGCTGCACGCCGTTCGACTGCAGCAGCAGCTTCGCCGAAGCGAGCTCGGCGACAAGCCCCGCGGCGCGGATGCCGGTGACCGCATGCCGCACCTGGGCGAGCGCGTCGCGCGCAATGCGCTCGACGTCGGCCATCTCGCGCCTGGCCGACGCGGCATCGCGCTCGAACAGCTTGTTGGCCAGTTCGGACTTCAGCGCGATCAGCGACAAGGTGTGGCCGAGCAGGTCGTGCAGATCGCGGCCGATGCGCTCGCGCTCGGCCATCGCCGCGAGCCGGCGCACCTCGTCGTGACTCAAACGCAATTCGGCTTCGCGTTCCTGCTTGCGCAGGAAATTGATGTTCATGAAGGCGACGGCGAGTGCGATCAGCAGCGCGCTGAGCAGATAGATCCAGTGGAAATGGAGCAGCACGATCCACTCGAACGTATACAGCACGAGTACGCACAGTATGTTGCGCACCGCAATGCGCGTGCTGCCGGAAAACGCGAGAAAGGCGCAGGCGTAGATGATGTAGCACTGCGCGCCCGGGTTGACCGGAGTCACCGCGACGCCGAGCGCGACCATGCCGAGCGCGCACCAGATTACTTGCGTGCGGTCACGGTAGTAGGCGCGGAAGAACAGCCACAGGAACACCGCGAAGCTGGCCAGCGTCGGCCACAGCCAGTGCGGGAAGCTGTCGCCGGTCTCGAACATCGGCGTGGCGAAAATCCAGAACGTCCACACCAGCATCAGCAACGGAAACCAGTTCACCCTGCGTTTCGCACCGATGCTGTGTGCATAGCCGGCCAGCAGCGAGTTCTGGCTGGGGTGGAAGGTGTCGATGAGCATGGCAATTCCGCGCAGTGGGCCCGATCTGGCTATTCGAAATACGCTTCGTCCACGAGCCGCTGCGAAATCCACCAGATGTTTCCGCACGGATCGACGACGCCGCCCTGGCGGTCGCCATAGGGCATGTCGCCGACCTCCATTTCAAGCTTGGCGCCGCTGCGCAGCGCCTGCTCCATGGTTTTGCCGGCGTCTTCCACATAGAGATAGTACGCGGCGTGCATGGCCGGGTATTTCCCGCTCGCCTCGCTCGCCATCACGGTGGAAGTGCCGATGCGCACCTGCACGTTGGCGATCCTGCCGTCCGCCCGCAGGCTGCGGCCGATCTCGACGCCGCCGAACGCCGACTTCAGGAATGCCGCGAACGTCTCCGCGCCGTCGACGCAGAAACACGGAGTGACGGTAGTGAAACCTTTCGGGATGCGCATGACTCTCCCCTCTCGAGACGGTCAGCCCGCTTTCGCCAGCCATCGTCTTGCGACGGCGAAGCAGGCCACGGTGAAGACGATCAGGTAACCGATGTGCGCCGCGACCGCGCCGGCATATTCCCGCCCCGTCGCCGCGAGCGCAAGCTGGGCGAGATGATACGGCGGCCACAGCACGGCGATGTCGCGAATGAACTGCGGCAGCATCGTCAGCGGCATCCACAGCCCGGACAGGAACGCCATCGGCAGGTAGATGAAGTTGACGATGGCCGGCGACGCGGCCGCGTTGGCCTTGCTGCCGATCATCAGGCCGAGGGCGCAGAACGGCAGCACGCCGGACATCGCGATCAGCGCTAGCGCGAGCCATTGCGCGGGATCGAGGCGCACGCCGCCGAGCGTCGCCGCCAGCGTCGCGAGCATCGCGTAGATGATCAGCGCGAACGCCATCGCCATGGTCATCTTCGCCACGAGGTAGGCGCCCGGCGGCATCGGCGCCACGCGCTTCAACGCCAGCCAGCCGCGCTCGCGCTCGATCGCGACGGCGACGCCGAAGCCGAACAACCCGGGTGCCATCACGCCGAACACGCTGTAGGTGGCGAACAGGTAGTGCGCCGCGGCGCCGTTGCCGCGGTTGAGCAGGACGCCGAACAGCAGATAGAACAGCGGTGGAAACAGCAGCGACGGAATCGCGAACGCCGGGGTGCGCAGCACGCGCAGGAATTCGTATTTCGCTTCGAGCGCGTAGGCGCGCCAGGCGCGGAACGATGCCGGGTCCGACACGGCAAGGGTCGTGTCCATCATGCGGCCTCCCTGCTGATTTCGACGAACGCCTCGGCAAGCCCCGCGCGGCGCACTTCGAGTTCGCTCAGCTGCGTGTCCTCGAACAGCAACTGGCGCACCACGATCTCGGCCGCATCGGTGACGATCTCGACGCGTTCGCCGTCGCGCGCGACGCTGTGCACCTCGGGCCAGCGCGCGATCGCGGCATCGGCGAGCGCGGTGACGCAACGGATGCGCCGCGAAGCGACACGCGCGCGGATCTCGGCGATGGTGCCCTGCGCGACGATGCGGCCTTGCGCGAGCACGACGACGCGGTCGGCCAGCGCCTCGGCTTCTTCGAGATAATGCGTCGTCAGCACGACCGCGCAGCCCTCCGCGACGAGCTGGCGGATCGCACGCCACATCGTTTCGCGCGCGTCGATGTCGAGGCCGGTGGTCGGCTCGTCGAGAAACAGCAGTTCCGCACGCCCGCAGATCGCGAGCGCGAACTGGGCGCGGCGCTGCTCCCCGCCGGACAGCTTCGCATAGCGCCGGTCGAGCAAGTCGCCGACTCCGGCCAGGGCGACGACGTCGGCGACCGTGCGCGGCCGCGCGTGGTAGCTGCGGAACAGGTCGATCAGTTCACCGACGGTCAACGTGTCCGGCAGCGAGGTGGCCTGCAGCATCGCGCCGATACGCCGGCGCGCGGCCAGCGCGTTCGGCTCCGCGCCGAACAGCGACGCGCTGCCGGCGTCCGCCTGCTGCAGGCCGACGAGCAGCGAGATCGCCGTGGTCTTGCCGGCGCCGTTCGGCCCGAGCAGGGCCAGCACCTCGCCGCCGCGCAGCTCGAGATCGACACCGGCCAACGCCAGTGTCTGGCCGTGGCGTTTGACGGCGCCGGAAAGTCGGGCGACAACATCGGATGCGGAATTCATGCCTGGCTCCTCGAACGATGCGCTCATTCTCGGCCGCGCAGCGCGACGGCGGACAGTCAGGGATATCAGCAGTGCGAGGTGACGAGCGTCATGTCCGCCGGCCCGGAATTGGCCCCAGAAGACCGGCCCGGAACTGGCACTCGGTCATACCAAATCGGGGTTCTATCATGCGTCCCACAATCAGCAATTGTTTGCCTTGTCGCTACTTGGCGCCGCATTTGGCGCCGTTCGCGTTTCCGCATTCCTGAAGGGAGAACACCATGTCGTCCATCACCCAACTCAACGAACTGCGCAGCTTCGGCGGCGCGATCCGCACGCGCGGGCTGGACGACGCGACGGTCGAACGCTTCGCGCGCGAAGACCGCGACCTCGCCGTCGCGATCGATGCGGCACACGTGCTGTTCACCCAGCTGAAGAACGAAATGCCCGACCTGCTCAAGCTCGACGAAGCCGGGCAGATCGCGCGCGTGCAGGCCGACTACGTCAATTTCTACGCGACCGACGCGATCAACCCCTATGTCGCGCTCGCCGCGCGCGGGCCGTGGATCGTCACGCTCAAGGGAAGTGTTATTTACGACGTCGGCGGCTACGGCATGCTCGGCCTCGGCCATACGCCGCAGGCGGTGCTCGATGCGCTGGCCAGGCCGCAGGCGATGGCCAACATCATGACGCCGAACCTGGCGCAACTGCGTTTCGCCAACGCGATCAAGCAGGAGATCGGCCATACGCGTGGCGATTCGCCCTACTCGCACTTCCTCTGCCTCAATTCGGGCTCGGAAGCGGTTGGCCTCGCCCTGCGCATCGCCGATGTCAACGCCAAGCTCGCGACCGATGCGAACGGCAGACACGCCGGCAGGACGATCAAGCGCCTCGCGGTCAAGGGCGCGTTCCACGGCCGCACCGACCGCCCGGCGGTCTACTCGGATTCCTCACGCAAGGCTTATGTGCAGAACCTCGCCAGCTTCCGCGACGAGAAGAGCCTGATCACGGTCGAGCCCTACAACGTCGACCAGCTGCGCGCCGCGTTCGCCGACGCCGAGAAGAACGGCTGGTTCATCGAAGCGATGCTGCTCGAGCCGGTGATGGGCGAAGGCGATCCGGGCCGCGCGGTGACGCCGGAGTTCTACGCCGCCGCGCGTGAGCTGACGCGCGCCCACGGCACGCTGTTCATGGTCGACTCGATCCAGGCCGGCCTGCGCGCGCACGGCGTGCTCTCGGTCGTCGACTACCCGGGCTTCGAGAAGCTCGACGCGCCGGACATGGAAACCTATTCGAAGGCGCTCAGCGCGGGCCAGTACCCGCTGTCGGTGCTTGCGGTGAACGAACGCGCCGCCGCGCTGTACAAGACCGGCATCTACGGCAACACGATGACGGCCAATCCGCGCGCGCTCGACACCGCCTGCGCGGTGCTCGCCTCGATCACGCCGCAGTTGCGCGCCAACGTGCGCGCGCGCGGCGCGGAGTTCCTGGAGAAGCTGCAGAAGCTGCAGAAGGAACTGCCGGGCCTGATCACCAAGGTGCAGGGTACCGGCCTGCTGTTCTCGTGCGAGCTTGCCGCGCAGTTCAAGTGCTACGGCGCGAACAGCACCGAGGAATGGCTGCGCGAGCACGGCGTCGGCGTGATCCACGGCGGCACCAACTCGCTGCGCTTCACCCCGCATTTCGCGGTGTCGGGCGCCGAGGCCGACCTCGTCGTCGCGGGCGTGCGCCAGGCGCTGCTGCACGGGCCGCGGCAGAGCGTGGACGCGGCGGCGTAGGGAGTCAATTCGTAGGGGCTCGATTCATCGGACCCCTACGATGCCGCAGGGATGAATTCCTACAAAACGCCGCGCGATGCGGCTGTTTCCCACCGCGGCAACCAGCGTAGACTAGCGGCCGATCCGGCATGAGGCCGGCCACGTCACAGGAGACAGCCATGAAAACCGCAACAGCCATGTTCGCCGCTTTCGCTTTCGCCGCCGTCCTCGCTTCCGGTTCCGCCTTCGCCGCGGAGAAGCAATTGACTCCGCAGCAGGAACGCATGAAATCCTGCAACGCCGATCCGAAGGCGAAGACGCTCAAGGGCGACGAGCGCAAGGCGTTCATGAGTTCCTGCCTGAAGGGCGATGCTGCGGCGGCCGCGCCGGCCGCGGCCCCGGCGAAGCCGATGACCCAGCAGGAAAAGATGAAAGCCTGCAACGCCGACCCCAAGGCCAAGACCCTGCATGGCGACGAGCGCAAGACCTTCATGAGTTCCTGCCTGAAGGGCGATGCTGCGGCGGCCGCGCCGGCGCATTGAGCTGGTATTTCTGCCGTCGTCCATGATGGCGAAAATCAGGAAGCGGCCATCCTTGGCCGCACTTCCCAGGAAAAGCAAAACCGGGCTTCGCGCCCGGTTTTTTTCATCCCGGATCGGTCACACCGGAAACGGATTGCGTTCAGCGAAACCCTGCTGGTGCCAGTACGGATAGGCGAACGTCTTCGCGCTCGCTGCATCGAGTTGTGCGACCTGCTCTTTCGTCAGGTTCCAGCCCACGGCGCCGAGATTCTGCTTGAGCTGTTCCTCGTTGCGCGCGCCGACGATGACCGACGCCACGGTCGGGCGCTGCAGCAGCCAGTTGATCGCGATCTGCGGAATCGTCTTGCCGGTTTCCTTCGCGATCTCGTCGAGCGCATCGACGACACGGTAGAGGTATTCGTCCTCGACCGGCGGCCCGGAATCCGCGGTCTTGTGCAGGCGGCTCGTCTTCGGCAGCCTGGCGCCGCGGCGCAGCTTGCCGGTCAGGCGGCCCCAGCCGAGCGGACTCCAGATGATCGCGCCGACGCCCTGGTCGAGGCCGAGCGGCATCAGTTCCCATTCGTAGTCGCGGCCGATCAGCGAATAGTAGGTCTGGTTCGCGACATGGCGCGGATACCCGTATTTGTCCGCGACCGCGAGCGACTTCATCAGATGCCAGCCGGAGAAATTCGACACGCCGGTGTAGCGGATCTTGCCCGCGCGCACGAGCGTATCGAGCGTGGACAGCACTTCCTCGATCGGCGTCAGCGCGTCGAAGCCGTGCAGCTGGAACAGGTCGATATGGTCGGTGCCGAGTCGCGCGAGCTGCTCGTCGACGGTCTTGAGCAAATGCTGGCGCGAGGAGCCGACCGCGTTGGGATCGTCGCCAAAACGGAACGTCGCCTTGGTCGAGAGGATCGCCTTGTCGCGCCTGCCCTTGAGCGCCGCGCCGAGAATAGCCTCGGAGGCGCCGCGCGAATACACGTCGGCCGTGTCGAACATGGTCACGCCGTGGTCGAGACAGAGATCGATCAGACGCTTCGCTTCCTTGACGTCGGTATTGCCCCAGGCGCTGAACAACTCGCCCTTGCCGCCGAATGTACCCGTGCCGAAACTCAGGGCAGGCACCATGAAGCCCGATGCACCCAGTCGCCGATATTCCATCTGCAGTCTCCAACGATTGCGGGAAGCTTTTTCATCGGGCATGCCTGAGCGGAATTCAACTGCGAAGCCGGCGCATTAAACATTTGTCACGCGCTCAGGTGCCGAATTTCGCCGGAGGCGCGGATTGCGAGACGATCTGCATGCGGAAAGCACCATCGCGCGCCACCGATTCGACGAACGGCTGCAGATTCGCGGTCAGGTAGTCGATCAGCATGCGCACGGCCAGCGTCTGTCCGTTGCGCGACGGATAGACTGCGTAGAGGTTCATTTCGGGCAATTGCCATTGCGGCAGCACGTGGACGAGACGGCCGTCGGCGAGTTCGTCGGCGCAGACGCTGCGCGGCAACTCGGCCATGCCGACGCCGGACAGCACGGCCTCCTTGAGCACGAACAGGTCTTCGCTGAGCAGGCGCGGCTGATAGGTGATCGTCTGCGCCTTCCCCGCCGCGGCCAGCCGCCATTGATGGCGTCCGCCGGGCGCGACCGGCAGCGCGCCGCCGACGCTGGGCAGGCCGCGCAGGTCAGCCGGCGCGCGCGGCTGGCCGTGGCGCCGGACGAACTCGCGGCTGGCCACGAGCAGATGGCGGCTCAGCGTGAACGAGCGCACGATCAGGCTCGAGGACTTGATGCACGGCACGATGCGCAGGGCCAGGTCGTAGCCCTCGGCGATCATGTCGACGTCGTCGTTGCTGATCTCGAGCACGACCTCGACTTCGGCATGCCGCGCCATGAATTCGGCGAGCAGCGGCGCCATGAACACCTGGGCGAAATTGAGCGGGCAGGTCACGCGCACGCGCCCACGCGGCACCTCGCGCACGTCGTCGATCACGCTGCCGGCGCGTTCGACTTCGGCAAGTACCGCGCGGCAGCGTTCGTAATAGCGGCGGCCGATGTCGGTGATCTGCAGCTTGCGCGTGCTGCGCTGGATCAGGCGCACGCCGAGATCGTCCTCGAGCTTGGCCAAGTGCTGGCTCAGCACCGACTTCGCCACGCCGAGCGCATCGGCGGCGGCGGACAGCGAGCCGTGTTCGACGATCTTCGCGAAATACAGAATGTTGTTGAGATCGTTCATGGCAGGCCTGGACTTGCGAGCTGGAATATCCGGCAAGCCTAAAACTGTTCGGCTCCACGAACAATCTTTTCTCCACAATGTGCTATCGAAAAATTACCCGAATAGACACACTTGCACAGCCGTCGTTCGGGGCGACGAAGCAAGCTCCAGCCAACGCCAGAGTCCGGGGAGAATCGAATGGATTTGCGTCGCTGCGGTGCCGTGGTCTCCGCCGTGCTCGCCAGTTGCGTGCTCGTATTCGGCGCGACCGGTATCGGCCGCGCCCAGCAGCAGCGCGGCGATATCGCCAAGTCCCTTCCCGCAACCAATCTTTCCAGCGAAAAGCAGATCGACGCGAGCCTGCCGCCGCCCGCACCGGGCTTCGCCAGGGCGCATGTCGCCGACAACCCGCAGACGCCCGACGCCAAGCCGGTCGGCATGAAGACCTGCGTCGCCTGCCACCAGCTCGAAGCGGATCACTTCACCCACACACTGCATTCGCTCGGGCTGATTGCCGCGAACAAGTCCGATCCCGGCATCCCGGTCTGCGAAGCCTGCCACGGCCCCGGCTCGGCGCACGCGCAGAACCCTCAGGGCAAGGGCCTGATCATCGCCTACACCAAGAACGGCGGCACGCCGATCGAAGTGCAGACCAAAACCTGCCTGACCTGCCACGCCGGCGGCCCGCGCGATCACTGGTCGGGTTCGGTGCACCAGCGCAACGGCCTGTCGTGCAGCGACTGCCACAATCCGATGGCGAAGTTCTCGGTCGAAGGCTCGATGGCGAAGATGTCGATCAACGACACCTGCGCGCAGTGCCACAAGGACATCCGCCTGCAGTTCAACCGGCGCTCGCACATGCCGCTGCCCGAAGGCCAGATGAGCTGCGACGATTGCCACAACCCGCACGGCTCGCTGTCGAGCGGCAGCTCGCTCACGAGCTTCCCGCTGGCGAAGACGAACACGGTCAACGAAACCTGCTATCAATGTCACGCCGAGAAGCGCGGGCCATTCCTGTTCGAGCACGCGCCGGTACGCGAGAGCTGCCTCAACTGCCATTCGCCGCACGGATCGAACCAGAGCACGTTGCTGGTCGCGCCGGTTCCATTCCTGTGCCAGCAATGCCACACGCAGCAGCGGCATCCGAACGACCTGCAGACGGCCAATTCGCTCAAGACCGGCAAGAACCCGGACGAGCGCATCATGGGTCGTGGCTGCAACACCTGCCATGCGAACATCCACGGCTCGAACGCGCCGTCCGGATCGAGATTCCACGAGTAGAACGGAGGAACGATCATGACGTGTCGGTTCATCCGCCTTCTTCCGCTGGCCTGCGCGATCCCGGCCACCCTCGCCCATGCCGACAGCGGCATCGGCGTCGACACCTGGCGCGGCAACAAGCTCGACCCGACCGCAGGCCAGGCGAACGAACCGTGCGATGCGCGCGGCACGACCTGGCTTGCGCCGCTGCAGCGCCGTTCGCCGACCGGAAACCTGTACAACTGCGCACCCGAATCGCCGCTCGCGCACGAGATCGGCGAGTGGCTGTACTACGGCGTGCTGCAGGTCGGCTACATCGGCACGGGCGATCACGACGTCGCGTCGTGGAACCGCTACGCCGACTGGCGCAACGGCGATCCGGTGCTCGGCCTGCTGCAGGTGAACTTCGAGCGTCCGTCCGACGGCAGCTACGCCGAAGTGCGCGCCAGCCGCATCAGCAGCGACGATCAGTTGTACCAGGCCGTGTTCGGCCGCGCCGGCGCGTACAAGGTACAAGCCTTCGTGCGCGACATGCCGAACATCCTGTCGACCAATGCGAAGCCGATCTGGAACGGCGTCGGCACGAACAACCTGACCGTGCCTGTTGGCCTCACGCCCGGCGCCAGCACGCCCGCGCAGGTCGCCGCGGCCTCCGCCGCGGCGCCGACGACGACGCTCGGCGTCAAGCGCTCCAAGCAGGGCCTCAGCGCGAGCACCTACCTTTCTCCGGAATGGACCGCCTACGTCGACCTGAGCGAGGAGGAACGCAAGGGCACGCGCGCGTACGGCGGCCCGTTCTTCTTCGCGTTCGCGTTCGCGGGGCCACCGTTCTTCCTGAACGATGGCGGCGTCGACGAAACGGTCAAGCCGATCAACGATTCCACGATCAATATCAACGGCGGCCTGCGCTACGCGGGAGCCGAATGGCGTTTCGATTTCAGCTACAGCGGATCGTTCTATCGCGACAAGTACACGTCCTACAACTATCAGTCGCCGTTCAAGCTCACGGCCCTGCCCGCGGTCCCGGGCGCCATCGCCGCGCCGCTCTATCAGGGTCAGATGTCGATGGAGCCGGACAACGACTACCACAACTTCCGCGCGACGGCGACGCGCAAGATTCCGTGGAACGGCGAGATCTCGCTCAGCGCCTCCGGCGGACGCATGAGCCAGGACGACACCCTGATCGCGCCGATCAACTGCCAAGGCGTGTTCGGCATCGGCTTCGGCAACCTGCAGCTCGGCCCGGCGAACCCGCTGCTCATGGACTGCAGCAAATGGAACACGACCGACGCGCTGTCGCGCAAGACCGCGGACATGCGCATCGATACGTCGATGGTCGACGCGCGCATCGTGCTCAACCCGACCAGGGAATGGAGCCTGCGCGGCGGGGTCAAATACGACCGGCAGGACTATCGCAACGTCTATCTCTCGTACAACCCGCTGACCGGGCAGTACGGTTATCCGAGCGAGAACGGAGCGCAAGGCAGCATCGTGCCCGGCGAGTTGGGCCTCTGGGATCCGAAAGGCGCACCGTCTGCGCTGACGCGCGTGCGCAGCCTGCCGCTCGACATCCAGACGATCGACGCGAACGTCGGCGCGGACTGGAAGTTCGACCAGAAGAACACCTTGAGTGCCAACCTCGACTACAACCGTTACGAACCGACGAATCGCGAACGCAGCCAGATCGACGCCAGCCGGGTCAAACTGACTTGGGTCAACCGCAGCCTGGACTGGCTGACCCTGCGCGTGAACTACACGTATCTCAAACAGACCGGCAACACCTACGATTTCGATCCATACGAGCACACCTTCTCGAGCAGCCTGCCCGGCTACATACCGCCCGCGGGAGGCACGCCATCGCACACGGTCGACGCGATGCGCAAGTACGACATGTCCAGCCGCGACGAGAACAAGATCGACGTCATGGCGACAGTCATGCCTCGCGACGACATGACGCTGAGCGCGTCGGTGCGAGGCGACTGGAACAGCTACGACGCGCAGATCGGCCGCCAGGCCTACGACACGGTCGGGGCGACGCTGCAGTGGGACTGGCAACTCGCGACGCAGAGCAGCCTCGGCGCCTATGTCGCCTGGGATCGTTCGCGCCTCGGCATGTCGAACGTGCAGGACAAGCAGGGCGGCAGCGGCGTCGATCCGAGCCTCGGTGGACCGAACTACGCGCTGACCGGCCAGTGGTGGACGACCGACGCGCAGCGTGACTGGTACGCCGGCCTGACCTTCAACCACAACATCGGTCGCGCGCGCTTCGATCTGAACTGGAATTACCTCTATTCGCGCGGGCTCACCGACTACAGCTACGCAGGCTCGTCCGCCCTCGCCTATCCGGCATCCGTGTCAGACGCCGGACCGGGCGGCGGCGCATTCCCGAACATGGTCTATCGCGTCAACTCGATCACCGCAGGCGTGACCGTGCCGTTCACCGAACGCGTTTCGCTGCGCCTGTTCGAGTACTACGAGCGCGGGCGCATCAGCGACTGGCATTACCTCGGCTTCGATCAGGGCCTCGTCGTCGGCAACCGCGTCTACACCGACACGGGACCGCAAAGCTACAAGCAGAACCTGATCGGCATGCTGGTCAACGTGAAACTATGAGAGCCGCGATGAAGACCGCAGCGAAACGCGCACATCGGCTCGACCGCACCGCATCGCCGCGCGCGATCGCGACGTTGCTTCTGGCCTGCGCCGGCGCGAACGCGTCGGCCGCCGACTTTCTCGACCAGCGCCGGGTCGAGCCGATCCAGGGCGACGTCGCCGCCGGCGCGGCGAAGGCCGTCGTCTGCGTCGCCTGCCATGGACCGAACGGCAACGCGATCGTGCCGACCTTTCCGAAGCTTGCCGGCCAGCGTGCCGAATACCTGCACTCGCGCCTTTCCGAATACAAGCATGCCGACGCCAAATTGCCCTACTACGCCGCCTCGCCGATGCCGGTGCAGGCGCAGGCCCTGAGCGAGGCGGACATGCACAACCTCGCGGCCTATTTCGCCGCGCAGAAACCGATGCCCTCACCCACCGCGGCGAATACGCCGCCCGGCGAGACCAGAGGTGAGCGACTTTACCGTGAAGGAGATTCCGCGCGCGGTATTCCGCCCTGCCAGGGTTGCCACGGCGCCAATGCCGAAGGCGGCCCGGTCGCCGCAGGCGACCAGTATCTCGTCTATCCCGCGTTGCGCGGCCAGCATGCGCCATACCTGAGCGCGCGCCTGTCCAACTACCGTGCCGGATGGCCGTACCGGGCCAGCGGCGACTACATAATGGCCGGCGTTGCGCGTACACTGGATGACGAATCCATTCAGGCAGTCGCCGCGTGGCTTGCCGCATTGCCGCCGCAGGAGCAGCACTGAACGGATCCAGGCAAGCCCCAGCCACGCCAGAGCCGGGAGATTCGAATGGATTTGCGCAGTTGCGGTGCTGTGTTCTCCGCAGTGCTCGCCGGTTGTGTACTCGTGTTCGGCGTGACCGGTATCGGCCGCGCCCAGCAGCACGGTGACATCGGCAAATCGTTGCCGGCGACCAATCTTTCCTCGGAGAAGCAAGCGGATCCGAATTTGCCGCGACCGGCGCCGGGCTTCGCCAACGCGCGCGTCGCCGACAATCCGCTGGCCCCGGATGCCAGGCCCGTCGGCGAAAAAACCTGCATAGCCTGTCATCAGCTCGAAGCGGATCATTTCACCCATACGCTGCACGCGCTCGGCCTGCACGTGGCCAATCGTTCCGATCCGAACATCCCGGTGTGCGAAGCCTGCCACGGCCCCGGCTCGGCGCATGCGCAGAATCCGCAGGCGAAGGGTTCGATCATCGCCTACACGAAAAACGGCGGCACCCCAATCGAGGTGCAGACCAAGACCTGTCTGACCTGCCACGCCGGCGGACCGCGCGATCATTGGGCAGGCTCGGTGCATCAGCGCAACGGCCTGTCGTGCAGCGACTGCCACAATCCGATGGCGAAGTTCTCGGTCGAAGGCTCGATGGCCAAGCGCTCGATCAACGACACCTGCGCGACTTGCCACAAGGATATCCGCGCGCAGTTCGACCGTCGCTCGCACATGCCGCTGCCCGAGGGCCAGATGAGCTGCGACGACTGCCACAACCCGCATGGGGCGCTGACCAACAACGGCAACCCGATGCTCAACTTCCCGCTGTCGAAGACCAACACGGTCAACGAAACCTGCTGGCAATGCCACGCCGAAAAGCGCGGTCCGTTCCTCTGGGAGCACCCGCCGGTACGCGAGTCGTGCCTCAATTGCCATACGCCGCACGGCTCGAACAACAACACGCTGCTGACTCTGCCGATACCGGCGCTGTGCCAGCAGTGCCATGCCTCCAGCGCCCACGCCGGCGGCTTGCAGACGCGCCAGGGCACGGCCAACGGCGCGCGCCCCGAACCGCAGATGATCGGTCGCGGCTGTCTCACCTGCCACGCCAGCATCCACGGATCGAACGCGCCGTCCGGCCCGCGCTTCCACCAATAAGCCGGAGGATCGATCATGCCGAAGAAGTCATCTTCGCTCCGCCTGCCCGCACTGGTCTGCATGGTCGCGACGGGCGCCGTCGCCCATGCCGACAGCGGCATCGGCGTCGACACCTGGCGCGGCAACAAGCTCGACCCGACCGGCGGCATGAATCCGGAAAGCTGCGATGCGGACGGCACGAGCTGGCTGTCGCCGCTGCAGCACCACACGCCGACCGGCAATCTTTACAACTGCCCCAGCGAGTCCCCGCTGGCCCACGAACTCGGCGAATGGCTCTACTACGGCGTGCTGCAGGTCGGCTATACGGGCATCGGCGACCATCCTTACGCGCTCTGGAACCGCTATGCCGACTGGCGGGGTGACAAGGCGATCCTCGGCTTGCTCGACGTCCATTTCGAGAACCCGTCCGACGGCAGCTATGCCGAAGTGCGCGGCAGCCGCATCAGCGAGGAGGACCAGTACTACCAGGCCGTTTACGGCAAGGCCGGCGCGTACAAGGTGCAGGCGTTCGTCCGCGACATGCCGAACATCCTGTCGACCAACGCGCGCTCGATCTGGAACGGCACCGGCACCGGCACATTGACGCTGCCGAGTTCGCTCGTCGCCGGCGCGAGCACGCCCGCGCAGGTCGCCGCCGTTTCCAACGCGCTGCCGAATGGCACGCTGGCAGTCACGCGCAAGAAGCAGGGCGTGAACCTCAGCGCGTGGCTGACGCCGAATCTCACCATCTACGTCGACATGACCGACGAGGAGCGCAAGGGCAGCCGGCCCTACGGCGGTCCGTTCGGCGAATCCTGGCTTCCCGGGGCCGGCGGGGCCGTAATCGAAACGGTCAAACCGATCAACGATTCGACGATCAGTCTCAATGCCGGCGTGCGCTGGGTCGATGCGGTCTGGCGCTTCGACGTCGGCTATTCCGGTTCGTTCTACCGCGACAAGTACCAGAGCTACACATTCCAGCAGCCCTTCCTCATCACGCCGGGCGCCACGCCCACGGTCGGCCAGATGTCGACCGAGCCGGACAACGACTATCACAATCTGCATGCCCAGCTGACGCGCGTATTGCCGCTCAACGGCGAAGTGTCGCTCACGCTCTCCGACGTGCTGATGCGGCAAACCGACGGCCTGATCACGCCGACCAATTGCCAGGGCTTGCTCGGCAGATTCGATTGCAGCAAGTGGAATACGAGCGCGGCGCTATCGCAGCCCAACGCCAACGTGACCCAGCGCAACCAGCTCGCCGAACTGAAAGCCACGATCCAGCCGATCAAGAACTGGAGCTTCAGCAGCGGCATCAAGTACTACAAGCAGGACTACGAGAACCACTACGTCGCCTACAACCCGCAGACCGGCCAGTATGGCTACGTCGGAGAAAACGGCTGGCTCGCCGCACTGGGTGTCCCGTTTTCCTACAGCGGCCCATACCCGACCCTCGGCGTGCTCGGGCGCGTCAAGCCGTGGATTCTCCCCTACGAGGAATACAACCTCTACGGCGGCGCGACCTGGAAAGTCGGCGATCACGACACGCTCGGCGCCGTCTACAACTTCGACCGCTACAAGCCGGGCAGCCGCGAACGCACACGCGTCGACGACAACAGCCTCAAGCTGACCTGGGTCGACAAGACGCTGGATTGGCTGACCCTTCGCGTCAACTACACATGGCTGCACCAGAGCGGCGATCTCTACCGCCAGGATGTCTGGGATTACGGTTTCGCCTTCGAGCTGCCCGCCTATCTCGCCGCCTTCCCGAACAGCGTGGCGCCGGTCGGCACCGTCGATGCGCTGCGCAAGTACGACATCTCCGACCGCAAGGAAAACAAGATCGATCTGATGGCGACGCTGGCGCTGCGCAATGACCTCTCGATCAGCGCCTCATTCCGCGGCGACTACAATGTCTACCGCGGCGTCCAGGTCGGTCGCCAAGGTTACTTCACCTACGCCATGCAGATCTCGGCCGAATGGACGCCGACAACGACCGACAGCTTCAGCGCCTTCGCCGGACTCGACCACTCCAGGCTCGATCAGGCCAGCGTCGCGGGCTTCCCGAACGACAGCAACAACCCAGGCTGCGCGCCGCTGGGTTGTGAGTCCTATCCGCTGGCCGACCGCTGGTCGCAGTCCGACCGCGAACGCAACTACTCGGCCGGCTTGACCGCCCTGCACCGCTGGCGCCGCGCCAGCTTCGACTTCTCGTGGAACTACATCTACGCGCGCGGCCATCTGTTCTACACGGCGGCATCGGGCGGTGCGATCGGCGCCAACTTCGCCCCCCTCTCTGCCGACGTGTTGTACGCGACGATGGGCAACGGCATGGCGCCGACGACGTACCGCGTCAATTCCGTCACCGTCGGATCGACCATTGCGATCAACCAGCGCGTGTCGCTGCGCCTGTTCGACAACTACGAAATCGGCCGCATCTACGATTGGCATTACGAAGGTCTGCAACAGAGCCTGGTCGTCCCGAACCAGAACACGCTGTACACCGATGGCGGTCCGCAAAGCTACAAGCAAAACCTGGTCGGCCTGCTGCTCAATGTGACCCTGTGAGGCGCAGCACATGAAGATCTCGATGCATCGCCGAGTCACCCTGCCGCTCTTCGCCCTGCTCGCCGCCGGCTTTGCGCCGCCGACCCCTGCGGCCGACTACGTGGACCTGCGCCAGATCGAACCGATCCAGGGCGACGCGGCAGCAGGCGCCACCAAGGCTGCAGTGTGCACCGCCTGCCACGGCCCGAACGGCAACGCCATCGTGCCGAACTTCCCGCGCCTGGCCGGCCAGCGCGCCGATTTCCTCTACCATCGCCTCGACGCCTTCAAGCACGCCGACCCGAAGGATCCCTACATCGCGCAGGCGCCGATGCTGGCCATCGTCGCCGGCTTGAACGACATCGACCTGCGCAACCTCGCCGCGTTCTTCGCCGCGCAGGCACCGACCGCGCCTGCACCGCCTGTCGCCACGCCTGCCGCGACCGAGGGCGAGGCGATCTTCAAGCAAGGCGACCCGGCGCGCGGTGTCCCACCCTGCGCCGGCTGTCATGGCGCGGACGCGAACGGCGTCGCCGCAAGCGACGGCAAACAATATCTCGCCTGGCCTGCCCTGCGTGGCCAGCATGCCGCGTACGTCGTCTCGCGCCTGAACAATTTCCGCAATGGTTTGCCCAATCACAGCAGCAACGACTTCATCATGCACAGCGTTGCGCGTACACTAGACGACAGTTCGATTCAGGCCGTCGCCGCTTGGCTAGCCTCGCTTCCTCCGCAGCCGACGCCCTGAACGGACGCTCCACAGCCAGCATCTCCACTGCCAGCAAGGGTGACATCATGAAAAAGACCGATCAACCGAATGTTTCCGCAACCGACCAGAGCCGTCGCCGTTTCTTCGTCGGCGCGGGCACCGCGATCGGCGCCGCCGCACTCGCGAGCGTGCTGCCGAAGCAGGCGCGCGCCGACGACCTGCCGCATCTCTCGCCGACCGACCCGACCGCGCAGACACTCGGTTACGTCGAGGACGCGACCAAGGCCGACAAGGCGAAGTTCCCGACCTACGCCGCCGGCAACGATTGCGCCAACTGCAATTTCTACCAGGGCGGCGCTGCCGCATGGGGCGGTTGCCAGTTGTTTCCCGGCAAAGCGGTCAACGCCAAGGGCTGGTGCTCGGCGCACGCGAAGAAAGCCTGACCGCGAGCAGAGGCCCCCCGGCGCAAGGGCGCGATTCGTCGCGCCCTTGTTGCTTTTCTGCTTGTCGAAACCCGCACCGCGTCTTGATTTTCTTTTCGCCCGAGGCGCACGAACGACACACTAGCGCTAAAATTTCCAGTTCGACTTCTTTCCTGCTTCGCTTCGACCACCCATGCTCCCCGAACTCGGCCAATTCGCCCTGATCCTGGCGCTGCTGCTCGCGTTCGCGCAATGCACGCTGCCGCTCATCGGCGCGTGGCGCGGCAACGCCGCGCTGATCGCGACGGCGCGGCCGATCGCCGCGGGCCAGTTCGTGTTCGTCGCGCTCGCGTTCGGCGTGCTGACGGTCGCGTTTCTGACCCAGGACTTCTCGGTCCGCTACGTCGCGCAGAATTCCAACCTGGCCCTGCCTTGGTACTACCGCTTCTCCGCGGTCTGGGGCGCGCACGAGGGTTCGCTGCTGCTGTGGGTCCTGATCCTCAACGTGTGGACGCTCGCCGTAGCCGCGTTCAGCCGGCGCCTGCCCGATCCGTTCATCGCGCGCGTACTCGGCGTGCTCGGTTTCGTCGCCGCGGGATTCCTCGCGTTCACGATCTTCACCTCGAATCCGTTCGCGCGGCACATTCCCGGACTGCCCGACGGCGCCGACCTCAATCCGATCCTGCAGGACCCCGGCCTGATCATGCATCCGCCGATGCTGTACATGGGCTACGTGGGCTTCTCGGTCGCATTCGCGTTCGCGATCGCGGCGCTGCTCGGCGGCGAGCTCGACGTCGCCTGGATCCGCTGGGCGCGGCCGTGGACGAACGTCGCCTGGGCGTTCCTCACGCTCGGCATCACGCTCGGCAGCTGGTGGGCCTACTACGTGCTCGGCTGGGGCGGTTGGTGGTTCTGGGACCCGGTCGAAAACGCCTCGTTTATGCCGTGGCTCGTAGGCACTGCGCTGATCCACTCGCAGGCGGTGACGGAGAAACGCGGCTCGTTCCGCGCATGGACGCTGCTGCTGTCGATCTTCGCGTTCTCGCTGTCGCTGCTCGGCACCTTCCTCGTGCGCTCGGGCGTGCTGACCAGCGTGCACGCGTTCGCGAGCGATCCGAAGCGCGGCCTGTTCATCCTCGCCTTCCTCACGCTCGTCGTCGGCGGCTCGCTGACGATCTACGCGCTGCGCGCGCCGAAGGTCGCCGGCGGCAAGCCGTTCCAGATGCTCTCGCGCGAGACCCTGCTGCTGATCAACAACCTGCTGTTCGCCTGCGCCGCGGCGATGGTGCTGCTCGGCACGCTGTACCCGCTGATCGGCGACGCGCTCGGCGTCGGCCGCATCTCGGTCGGGCCGCCGTACTTCGGCTTCATGTTCGTGCTGCTGATGCTGCCGGTCGTGCTGCTGATTCCGTTCGGGCCGTTCTTGCGCTGGGCCGCCGGCGACTGGCGCGCGACGTCGCGCGCGCTCGCCCCCGCCTTCGCGCTCGCCGCGGTCTGCGCGCTCGCGGCGTGGCTGCTCGCCGGCGACCTGCATCCGCGCGCCTTGGCCGGCGTCGCCGCCAGCCTGTGGGTCGGCGCCGGCATCGCGCTGTACGCGCTCAAGCGCTGGCGCGAAGCGCCGCGCGGCCGCCGCTACACGCCGGAGATGCTCGGCATGATCGCCGCGCACTTCGGCGTCGCGATCTTCCTCGCCGGCGTGCTGATCACCGAGTCGACCAGCGTGGAATCGGACGTACGCATGGCGCCGGGCGAGACGAAACGCATCGCCGGACTCGACTTCAAATTCAACGGCGTCGCGCCCGCGCAAGGCCCGAACTTCCGCGCCGAGCAGGGCGTGATCGAAGTGTCGCGTGACGGCCGGCTCATCGGCACGCTCAATCCGCAGAAGCGCCAGTATTCCGGCAACGCGCCGGTGCAGACCAAGGCCGACATCCAGCCCGGGCTGTTCCGCGATGTTTATGTCGCGCTCGGCGAGTCGCTCGATCCTTCGACAGGCTCAGGACAGGCTACGGGCGCCTGGGCCGTGCGCATCTACGTGAAACCTTTCGTGCGCTGGATCTGGCTCGGCGGGCTGATGATGATGCTCGGCGGCTTCGTCGCCGCGGCCGACCGGCGTTTTCGCACGCTGCCCGCACGCAGCGAAGCGCCCGCTCCCGTACCGGCCGCGATCACGGCCGCCACTGCCGCGGATGCGCTCGCGCCGTGAACCGCCTGCTGCCCCTGCTCGGCTTCTTCGCCCTCGTCGGCCTGCTCGGCTTCGGCATCTGGTGGAACCAGCACCACGAGATGAACGAAGTGCCTTCGCCGCTGATCGGCAAGCCGGCGCCGGAGTTCACACTTCCACTTTTATACGATTCCACAAAGTCGCTCTCCAAGGCCGAATTGCTCGGCAAGCCCTACCTCGTCAACGTGTTCGGCAGCTGGTGCGTCACCTGCCAGGACGAACATCCGATCCTGACCAAGAAGGTCAAGCCGCTCGGCATCAAGCTGATCGGCATGGCGTGGAAGGACCAGCCCGAGGACGCCAAACGCTGGCTCGCGCAATTCGGCAATCCTTACGATGCGATCGTCAGCGACGTCGACGGCCGCACCGGCATCGACTTCGGCGTATACATGGCGCCGGAAAGCTTTCTCGTCGATGCACAAGGCGTGATCCGCTACAAACGCATCGGCATGTTCACGCCCGAACTGATCGAACGCGAACTGCTGCCGGAGATGGCGAAGCTCGGGATCGCCAGGCCATGATGCCGCGCTCCGTCCTCATGGCGCTGCTGCTCGCTCTGTGCGCACTCGCATCGACCGCACACGCGATCGATCCGCTGCCGTTCAAGGACCGCGCCGAGGAAGTGCGCTTCCAGAATCTCGCGCGCCAGCTGCGTTGCCTGGTCTGCCAGAACCAGGATCTGGCCGATTCCGATGCCGACCTCGCCAAAGACCTGCGCAAGCAGGTGTTCGACATGATGCGCGCGGGCAAGAGCGACGCGGAGATCAAGCAATACCTCGCCGCACGCTACAACGATTTCGTGCTCTACGATCCGCCGCTGAAGCCGGGCACGTACCTGCTCTGGTTCACCCCGTTCGTACTCGTCGCGATCGGCGCGATCGCGCTGTTGCGCATCCTGCGCCGGCGCGCGCGCGCCGCCGTCGGCGAAGCGTTGACGCGCCAGAGCGGGCAGCCGAAGAACACCGAGGAAGAGGACTGGTGACCATCGCATTCATCCTGCTCGCCGCGCTGATGCTGGGCGCGGCGCTCGCCTTCGTGCTCGTGCCGCTGCTGCGCGGCGGAGCCGCGGCCGATCCGGCAAGCGAAGCGCGGCGCAAGCTCAGGGCGCTGGAATCCGCGCGAGCCGATGGCGTGCTCACCGAGGCGGAGTATTCCGCGAAGCGGGCCGCGCTCGCCGCACAAGTGTCCGCTGCGTCCGCGCCGCGCAGCGCACGTGGTCGATCCGCTTTCCAATTCGCGCTCGTGGTCGCCCTGCTGCTGCCGGCCGCCGCGATCCTGCTCTATCGTCAGCTCGGCGCGCCGCAGGCGCTCGATCCGGCCAACCTCGTCGCGCGCGCGCAGGACGATGCGGGCGGCCACGGAGCCAATCTCGATGCGGCGATCGCCCAACTCGCGGAAAAAATGAGGCAGGAACCCGGCAATGCCGAGGGCTGGGCGTTGCTCGGCCGCGCCTACAAGTCGACGCAGCGCTTCGCCGAAGCGCGCGACGCGCTCAGGCGCGCGCATGAACTCGCGCCCGACGACGCCGATCTCGCCGTCGACTACGCCGAGGCGCTGGTGTTCGCCGGCAACGACCGCCGCATCCGGGGCGAAGCGCTGACTCTGATCGAGCAGGCGATCAAGACCGATCCGCAGAACCAGAAAGGCCTGTGGCTCGCCGGCATCGCCGATTCGCAGACCGGCAACTACGCCGCCGCGGTGAACAAATGGAACACGCTGCTGGCGTTGCTGCCGCCGGACTCCGAAGTGGCCGCATCGGTGCGCGAGCAGATCGCGCAGGCACAGGCATTGCGCGACGGCAAGCCGCTGCCCGCGCCTTCCGCACAGACCGCAGCGACAACATCGACCACGGCGGCCCCCGTCGCAGCGGATGAGAACAAAAACCAAGCGGCCACCGCCGGCGCACATATCGCCGTCAAGGTCGCGCTCGATCCCAAGCTCAAGGACCGCATCGCGCCGACCGACACGCTGTTCGTCTTCGCCAAGGCCGCGAGCGGACCGCCGATGCCGCTCGCGATCGCCAGGCTCACAGCGGCGCAACTGCCGGCCAGCGTCACCCTGACCGACGCGATGAGCATGCTGCCGAACATGAAGATCTCGGCGTTCGCGCAAATCGTCGTCGGCGCGCGCATCTCGAAGTCGGGCCAGGCGATCGCGCAGAGCGGGGACCTGCAGGCCTTGTCGGCGCCGATGCCGAACACGCGAGCGGAACCGGTGGAGTTGACCATCGACCAGGCCGTGCCCTGAGCTTTTCGTTCGTCGTCGGACGGGGGCGCTGCGTTGCCGCGCGACGCCGCGCCCGCACGGGCGCATGAGAAAATAACCGCACGAATCTTGGCGTGCGCACGGGCGCGGCATAAACTCGCGGGCCGAATCCCGCGCCCGCCGAATCCATGCCCGACGCACGCCAATACTTCGCCCTGCCTTCGCCGTTCGCGATGCGGCGCGGCGGCGCCCTCATCGGCGCGCGGCTCGCCTACGAAACCTGGGGCGTGCTCAATGCCGCACGCGACAACGCGATCCTGATCCTCACCGGCCTTTCGCCCGGCGCGCACGCGGCATCGAACGCGGCCGATCCCTCGCCCGGCTGGTGGGAGGAGATGATCGGCCCCGGAAAGCACATCGACACGGATCGCTGGTTCGTGATCTGCGTGAATTCGCTCGGCAGTTGCAAGGGCTCGACCGGGCCGGCTTCGATGAATCCGCAAACCGGAAAAAACTACCGGCTCGACTTCCCCGACCTGACCCTCGAGGACGTCGGCAATTCGGCGTTCGAGCTCGCGCGCGGGCTCGGCATCGAAAAGCTCGCCTGCCTGATCGGCAACTCGATGGGCGGCATGAGCGCGCTCGGCTATCTGATCGAGCATCCGGGCGCGGTGCGCGCGCACGTGAGCATCTCGACCGCGCCGCAGGCGCAGCCGTTCGCGATCGCAATCCGTTCGCTGCAGCGCGAGGCAATCCGCCTCGATCCGAACTTCAACCAGGGCGAATACGACGACGCGCACTATCCCGAAAACGGCATGGCCATCGCGCGCAAGCTCGGCGTGATCACCTACCGCTCGGCGATGGAATGGGTCGGCCGCTTCGCGCGCATCCGCCTGGATCACGACAAACAGGACGACGACCCTTTCGCTGCCGAATTCCAGGTCGAGTCCTACCTCGAAGGGCACGCGAAGAAATTCGTGCGCAGCTTCGACCCGAATTGCTATCTGTACCTCTCGCGCGCCAGCGACTGGTTCGATGTCGGCGAGCATGCGCCCGATGCGCACGGCCACGGCAGCGTTGCCGCTGCGCTGAAGAAGATCGAGGTCGAGGCCGCACTCGTGATCGGCGTGACGACGGACATCCTGTTTCCGCTGTCGCAGCAGGAGGAAATCGCCTACGGTTTGCGCACGACCGGAGCGCGGGTCGATTTCGTCGCGCTCGACTCGCCGCAGGGCCACGACGCCTTCCTCGTCGACATCCCGCGCTTCGGCGCGGCGATCGCGGGATTTCTGGCCAGACTGTGAACCCGGCGGCGTGGAACGCGCCCTGCCGGCCTTTGCCGCGCGCGCAATGCCACGAGCATTGAAGTAGAATGGCATATCGTTATTGCCGAACGTTATGTCAGCGATCTCCGGATCGCGAATGCCACCATGCGGGCTTCGTGCCCGCACTTCCCGACAAGGCCTATGCTCGCGCTCGAATTTCCCGGTTCCCAACACCTCGTCGAGCGCCTCGACCAGGCCGTCGACCATGATCGCGATGCCGACATCGCCAACGCGCTGCGCACCACGCTGTGCGAGTTGATCCGCGATCCTTCGGTCAAGCTGCCGCGCTGCGTATTCGAGGAAGTGAAGGACCACTACGCGCGCCGCGAGCTGTACCGCAGCGAGGAGTTCGGCTACGCCGTGATCGCGATGACCTGGGGCCCCGGCCAGGGCACGCTCGTGCACGACCACGCCGGCATGTGGTGCGTCGAAGGCGTGTGGCACGGCTCGCTCGAAATCACGCCCTACGAACTCGTCGAGCAGGCTGGCGAGCGCTACCGTTTCGAATCGCGCGGCACGATGAACGTCGGCCCCGGTTCGGCCGGCAGCCTGATCCCGCCGCACGAATACCACACGATCCGCAACCCGAGCGCCGATTCGCTCGCCGTCACCCTGCACATCTACCGCGGGCCGATGACTCAGTGCTCGGTATTCCGCCCGCTCGACGGCGAGTGGTACAGCCGCGACCGGCGCGTGCTGAGCCTCGACGCCATGCATTGAAGCACCCGCGCAGACATGGCCAGCCAGCCATGATTTGACTTATACTGCGCGCCCTCATCGATGCCGGTGTGGCGGAATTGGTAGACGCGACGGACTCAAAATCCGTTTCTGGCAACAGAGTGTGGGTTCGATTCCCTCCACCGGCACCACGAGCACGAACAGGCGGCCAAAAGCCGCCTTCGTTTTGTCTGCGTCTCCCTGCCTGCGCCGCCTCCTCCGCAGCACAAACCCTCCCCGCGCAGCGCACAAACCCAGGCTTCCAGCCTGCGCCGGCTCCTCCATTCCGATGGCACTTGCAATATTTTCATAATTCTGGAAATATCGAATTATGAAGACGACACAGGCCCTCGATGCGTTGACTGCCCTTGGTCATGAGTCGCGGCTCGCGGCTTTCCGTGAGCTTGTGCAAATCGGACCTGAAGGAATGTCCGTGGGAGACCTGCGGGAGCGTCTCGGTTTACCGCCGGCGACCTTGACTGCCCACCTCAATGTCCTGCGATCCGCGGGACTTGTGGACGACCAGCGCGAGGGCCGGGTGATTCGCGTCAGCGCGAACTACGACCGGATGAATGCGCTCGTCGCCTACCTCACCGAGAACTGCTGCGCCGGTTCGGGTTGCAGTCCTCCGACCGCTTGCACACCCAACCCACGAGGCAAATCACGATGAACCGCTTCCACGTCCACCTCAACGTCGCCGACTTGCCCGCCAGCGTTCGTTTTTACTCCCGGTTGTTCGCCACAGAGCCTGCGGTGCTCAAGACCGACTACGCAAAGTGGATGCTCGAGGACCCCCGGGTCAACTTCGCGATATCGACCGCGGGGCGCGGCCCGGGTATCGACCACCTCGGCATCCAGGCCGAGTCAGCCGCGGAGTTGGCCGTGCTGGGCAGCCGCCTTGTTCTGGCGGAAGGGACCATCACGCACGAGCCCGGCGCGGTCTGCTGCTATGCAAAGTCGGACAAGACCTGGATGGAAGATCCACAAGGCACACGCTGGGAGATCTTTCACACGCTCGGCGAGGCGACCACGTACTACGCGAGCATGAGCGATTGCGGGTCGGTGGAAACTGCTTGCGGCGCCACGTCATCCGCTGCCGGAACCGCCGGCACCCAGTCCTGCTGTGGGCCAACCCGGTCGTCCTGTTGTTGATTCACGCCCCTGTCCGCAACCTGCATGCAGCGAGATAGTCGATGACCAGGAAGCGCCTCCTCTTTGTTTGCGTCGAGAATGCGAACCGCAGTCAGATGGCGGAAGCCTTCGCCCGCATCCACGGCGGCGACCTCGTTGATGCAATGAGCGCGGGCTCGCGCCCGTCTGGCCGCATCAACCCGCGGGCCGTTCAATTCATGGCGGAACTGGGCTACGACCTGACCTCGCACACTTCGAAGTCGCTGGACGAGGCCACCGGAGAATTCGATGCGGTCGTGACGATGGGATGCGGGGACAGTTGCCCCTGGGTCCCCGCCAAACAGCGCCTCGACTGGAACCTGCCCGATCCGAAGAACATGCCGGACGATGCCTACCGCGCGGTGCGCGAGGAGATCTCCTCGCGCGTGAGGGCCTTGCTGGAAACGCTATGACTCCCCTCTTCCGCAAACTCGTCGCCGAGTTCCTCGGTACGCTGATCCTGCTCGCTACCGTGGTCGGCTCGGGTGTCATGGGCATCGCATTGTCGAAGGGCAACGATGGCGTCGCGCTTCTCGCCAACGCCGGAGCCACGGCCGCAGCGCTGTACTCGCTGATCTCGATCCTCGGACCTGTCTCTGGCGCACACTTCAATCCCGCGGTTACCCTGGTCGCGCGCCTGCGTGGCGAGATAGGCGGATACGATGCCGCGCTGTACATCGCAACCCAGCTCGTGGCCGCGATACTCGGCGTCCTGCTTGCTCACGCGATGTTCGACCTGCCCCTGGTCCAGCCTGGCACTCACGTTCGCGCCGGAGCCGCCCAGGCGCTCAGTGAAGGCGTCGCCACGTTCGGTTTGTTGCTGACGATTCTCCTCGGGAAGCGCTTCCGTGCGGACTCCATGGCGGCACTCGTCGCCAGCTATATCTTCGCGGCCTACTGGTTTACCGCGAGCACTTCCTTCGCCAACCCTGCCGTGACCCTCGCCCGTTCCCTGACCCAGACCTTCGCCGGCATACGCCCAGAAGATGTGGCAGTGTTCGTCGCAGCGCAACTCGTAGGAGCCGCCGCGGCCTGCGTGGCGGCGTTGCCACTTCTGGGCGCTCTCGAAACCAGCCGCCGACCTGAATCGGTTCATTGAGTAGTACACTCGACACCACCGATGCAAACAGGCGGCCGAAGGCCGCCTTCGTTTTGTTCCCACTCCCGCTTTCTTGTTCCCACTCCCGTTTTCCCGACCACTCCCTTGAACCAGCCGAGAGCAATGACCATCCGTCGTCTCGCAACGACACTCTGTCCGTTGCTGCTCCTCGCCGCCTGCGCGACGACGCCGCCCGCGCAACACAACCCGCTCGCCACGTGGGTGCCCTCGCCCAACTACAACGCGCGCAAGGCGATGCTGATCGTCGTGCACTACACCGAGCAGCACTCGGTGCAGGAAAGCCTCGACACGCTGCGCAGCCAGAACAGCCAGGGCCCGGTCAGCGCGCATTACCTCATCGGCGCCGACGGCCGCATCTACCAGCTCGTCGCCGACGAAGCGCGCGCGTGGCACGCCGGTCCCGGACGCTGGGGCACGATCACCGATCCGAACTCGGGCTCGATCGGCATCGAGCTCGACAACGACGGCGTCTCGCCATTCGCAACGGCACAGATCGACAGCCTGCTCGTGTTGCTCACCGACTTGACCGAACGCTTGAACATTCCGCGCACGCAGGTCGTCGGCCATGAGGACGTGGCGCCGACGCGCAAGATCGACCCGGGTCCGCTGTTTCCGTGGAAACGCCTCGCCGACGCCGGCTACGGCCGCTGGCCGCACGGCGAGCTCGTCGCGCCACCCGCGGGCTTCGACGCATGGGCAGCGCTTGCGCAAGTCGGCTACGCGCTCGACGATCGCGGCGCCGCGCTGCATGCCTTCCACAACCACTTCCGCGGCGGCGAAGGCGACGCGCTCGACGACACCGACGCGCGCATCCTCTACGCGCTGACGCGGCAATAGTCCGCGGTCACGCCAGCCGCGGCTTGACCTTGCCGGCGGCGAGCTTCGCATTGCGCCGCGCGCTGTCGACATCGTCGGCGAACGCGAGCGCGACGCCCATGCGCCGCCTGACGAAACTTTCGGGCTTGCCGAACAGGCGCAGGTCGGTGTCCGCCACGGCCAGCGCATCGGCAACGCTTTCGAAGACGAGCGCCTTGCCTTCGACACCGCCGTAGATCACCGCCGACGCGCCGGGTGATTTCAGCGCCGTGTTCACCGGCAGGTCGAGGATCGCGCGCGCATGCAGCTCGAATTCGCTCTGCCACTGCGAGATCATCGTGACCATGCCGGTGTCGTGCGGGCGCGGGCTGACCTCGCTGAACCACACCTCGTCGCCCTTGACGAACAGCTCGACGCCGAACACGCCCTGCCCGCCGAGATCGTCGGTCACCCTCGATGCGACTTCCTGCGCGCGCGCGAGCGCACGCGACGACATCGGATGCGGCTGCCAGCTCTCGACGTAGTCGCCGGCGACCTGCAGGTGGCCGATCGGCGCGCAGAACCGCGTTTCGATTTCACCGCGCGCATTGCGCGCACGCACGGTGAGCAAAGTGATCTCGTAATCGAAGTCGACGAAGCCCTCGACGATGACGCGGCCGCGGTTGACGCGACCGCCGGCCATCGCATAGTTCCACGCCTTCTTCACGTCGCCGGGACCGTCGAGCTTGCTCTGCCCCTTGCCCGAGGAGCTCACCACCGGTTTGACTATGCACGGATAACCGATGCCGCCGTCGATGGCTTTCTGCAGTTCCTCCAGCGAATCGCAAAACTCGTAAGGGCTCGTCGGCAGTCCCAGCGTCTCCGCGGCGAGGCGGCGGATGCCTTCGCGATCCATCGTCAGGCGCGCCGCGCGCGCGGTCGGGATCACGCGCACCACGCCGGCCGCTTCGAGTTCCTCGAGCACCGGCGTTGCGATCGCCTCGATCTCCGGCACGACGATGTGCGGCCGCTCGGCCTCGATCAGCGCACGCAGTTGCCGCGGATCGTCCATCGCGATCGTGCGCGCGTGATGCGCGACCTGCTGGCCCGGCGCATGCGCGTAGCGATCGACCGCGATCGTCTCGACGCCGAGGCGCTGCAGCGCGATCAGCACTTCCTTGCCGAGCTCGCCCGAGCCGAGCAGCATGACGCGCACGGCGGCCGCGGACTGCGGCGTGCCGAGGACTACGGGGGCGCGTGACGGCATTGCGTTGTTCCTGTGCGACGGATGGTAGCGGCATTATCCCGCATTGCCGATGCCGCTTGCCCGCCTGATCGCGAGCCATCTCGCCGACGCCGCCGGGTCGCATTTTCGACAAATGTGTTGCGCACTCGTGCCGGAAGTCGCGCACTCCATGACTTCAGGCACAGCCGCGACCGTTTTCCACTTTTGCGCATCGTATACGCGGATGACTTCCTGCAGATGCGCGCGCACGGCGCATGCGAAATCATGCTCCCGCGCTGCGCGCAGCGCATCAAGGAAACGCTCATCGTGTCCCGACCATTCGTGTTTCAACACCACTGGAGGAACCATGTCCACGCGCCGCTCCCAACTACATGCACGACTCGCCGCGGCTCTGGCGCTTGCTTTGCTCGCCTGTGCCGTGCAAGCCGAAACCGCCGATCCGCACGGCCAATGGATCGGCCGCACCCAGGTCGAGGGACAACGCGACGCGGACAAGACGACGCTCTCGCTCGGCGCGATCGACCAGGAAGGCGCCACGCTGGAACTCGACACCGGCCGCACCTGCCGGCTGCGCGACGGCACCTACTCCGCGCAAGGCGCCGATGCGTGGTCGTTGCGCTTCAAGCCGACGAACGGCGACAGCCTGTGCGAACGCCTGTCCCAGGGCGAAGTGATCCTGCGTGCTGCCGGCCCGCGCAAGCTCGCGATCGAAGCGCGCTATCCCGACGGCAAGGGCGGACAGAACCAGCGCAGCGGCGTGCTGACGCGCTATCCGTAAGCGCGCGTCGTCGACCCGGCCGGGTCTTGCGGCAGCGATGCGCGACGAGTAACGTTCGCGCATCCGCAGCAAACGGCCGGGAGACCTGTATGGATTGGCAGAAAGGGCGCGAGAGTGACAATGTCGTCGAGGATGACGGCAGCGGCGGCGGTGGCGGTTTCGGCGGCGGTGGCGGCGGCCTCGGTTTCGGCGGCTTCCATATCGGCATCGGCGGCATCATCCTGATCGTCGTCGTCAGCCTGCTGTTCGGCAAGAATCCGCTCGACATCCTGTCCCTGCTCAGCGGCGGCGGGTCGATGCTCGACTCGAGCAGCCAGACGGCGCCGGCGCCACAGCGCAGCCAGGTCGCCAACAGCAGCGATCCGCAGACGAAGTTCGTCAAGGTCGTGCTCGGCAGCACCGAGGATGTGTGGAGCCAGTATTTCCAGGCCAGCGGCCAGCGCTATCCGCAGCCCAAGCTCGTGCTCTACCACGGCCGCACGCAGACCGCCTGCGGCGTGGGCCAGGAGGCGATGGGACCGTTCTATTGCCCGGGCGACCAGCAGGTCTATCTCGACCTGGGCTTTTTCCAGGAAATGGACACGCGTTTCCACGCCCAAGGCGACTTCGCGCGCGCCTACGTGATCGCGCACGAGGTCGGCCATCACGTGCAGAACCTGATCGGCGTCATGGACAAGGTCGAGCAGGCGCGTCGCCAGGGCGCGGCCATGGACGGCGCGACCGGCCTGTCCGTGCGCCAGGAGCTGCAGGCCGACTGCTTCGCCGGCGTCTGGGCGAACCGCTCGCAGCAGCAACTCAACTGGCTGCAGGCGGGCGACATCGATTCTGCGCTCAATGCGGCATCGGCGGTCGGCGACGACACTCTGCAGAAGCAGGCGCGCGGCTACGCGGTGCCGGATTCGTTCACGCACGGCTCGTCCGCGCAGCGCCAGCGCTGGTTCAAGGCCGGCTTCGCCTCGGGCGACATCAACAGCTGCAACACGTTCAACGCGCAGTCGCTGTAGACCGACTCGCGCCGCGTGTTTGACGCGTCGCAAACGCCGCTTTGCGCATGACAGGCGCGGCTTCCGCAACGGGAAGCCGCGCGCCTCCATCGTTCCCGGCAAGGAACCGCACCGATGAGCTTCGATCCCGCCCAGTTGCAATCCCTCGTTTCGACCTACGTTGTCCCGCTCGCCTGGAAGATCCTCGGCGCGATCGTGCTCTGGATCGTCGGCCGCTGGGCGATCCGCCTGATCGGCAGTGCGCTCGGACGCGTGCTCGCGAGGCGCGAACTCGATCCGACGCTCGCGCGCTACACCGGCTCGGTCGCCTCCGGCCTGCTCACCGTGCTGCTCGCGATCGCCGTGCTCTCGGTGCTCGGCGTCGAGACGGCCTCGTTCGCCGCGTTGCTCGCCGCCGCCGGCGTCGCGATCGGCATGGCCTGGTCGGGCCTGCTCGCGAACTTCGCCGCGGGCGTGTTCCTGATCACGCTGCGCCCGTTCAAGGTCGGCGACATGATCGCAGCTGGCGGCGTCACCGGCACCGTGCGCGAGATCGGCCTGTTCGGCACGACGCTGGACACGGGCGACAACGTCCGCGCCGTGGTCGGCAACAACAAGATCTTTTCCGACAACATCATCAACTACTCGGCGAATGCCTATCGCCGCGTCGACCTGAGCGCACTGCTCGCCACCGGCGTCGACGTCGACGACGCGAAGATTCGTCTGCGCGCGGCGGTGACGCAGGTGCAAAACGTCCTCGCCACGCCCGCGCCCGACATCGAAATCCTCGAGCACAATCCGCTCGGCACCGTGCTCACCGTGCGTCCGTACTGCAGCAACGACAACTACTGGCAGGTCTATTTCGACACGAACAAGGTCATCGCCCAGGTCGGCAAGGCCGCCGGCTGGCCCGCGCCGGAAGCGCGCCAGGCCGTGCGCACGATCACGCCCTGAGCGCGGCGGACGGCGGCCATCCGGCTGCCGGGCCCTTACCCGATTCGCGGCAGCACGAAGGCAAAAGCAACGCCGACGAAGAACACGGCCAATGCCAGTGAATACAACACCGCGCTCACGCCACGCAGACGCTTGCATGCGCGTGCAAGCGCCGGGTCCGCCGGGCAAGGCAGGCGGCGCGCACGCCGGATCGCTATACCTGCGAGGCCGATCATCGCCGCGGCAATGCCGAACACCCAGGCCTTGTGCTCGCTGAGCCAGATGAGTTGCGGTACCGCGCTGACCAGGCCCGCCAATGCGGCGCCCGCACCAAGCGCCACCATCAGCGCCGGCAGCACGCAGCAGACCAGCGTGCCCGAGCTTGCGACCAATGCGGCAACGGCCACGCCCGCACTGCGCCTCAAAGGCGCATTCACCGCTGCACCCCGAGGCGCCGGCGTACATCATCCAGCGACTCGCTCTCGCGGCGAATCGCCTTGACCGTGTAGCCCGCGTCGGTCAGCGCCTTGCGCAATTCCTCGTCACCGATGTCGGCGCCGTCGATGGTGGACAGCGCGACGAGTCGCTTCTCGAGACTTACGACTACGTCCGCGGTTGCGGGAAACGCGCGCAGTTTCTTCTCGATGCCTTGCGCACAGAACGCGCAGACAAGGCCGTTCACGTCCATTTCGATCGTTGCAGCCGCGGCGGGAAGCGCGGGCGTCACAGCGCCTGCGACCGCCGCGAGCAAGGACAAAAGTATATTTCTTGCGGATTTCATGATTCCTCCTGACCAGGTCGGGAAAGGTCAAAAATTGAACATCGCCATCAACTGCGGCTTGCCCTCGGCAGTCACGCCGGCCTCGACCCAGGCACCGCCCTTGAACAGGCGCACGAGCGCGGTCCATTCGATGCCGCGATGCAGGCCGCCACTGTAGTCGCGCGCCTGCACGACGAACCAGGTCGCAAGATCGCGATAGTCGTGCGCGTAAGGCGCAAAGCCGAGTTGCAAGCTGTCGATGCGCTGCGAGTAGCGGTTCGATTCGTGCAGATCGCTCATCAGCGCGAAGTACAGCCTGCGCGTCTCGTAGTCGACCTGGAATCCGGCGTTGCGGTCGAGCACGTCGCCGCGGAAGCGTTTGCCGGTCGCACTGCCGAAGCCGCCCCACACGAACACGTTCGCCTGCGCGTCGTCGAGATTCCAGCGATGCACGAGATAGTTGGCGCGCAGGTAACGGATGTCGCGCGTGCCGCCGTCGATGTCGCTATCGGTGCGCAGCCAGCCGCCACCAAGCGAAAGCCAGTAATACGGAGCATGGAACGCCTGCACCTCTTCCATCGTGCCGGCGCCGTATTCGGCCATCACCGTCGTGCCATTGGCGAACGCGATCGGCTTGGCTTCGCAGCCTGGCGCGAACGCGAGCAGGACGCCGGCGACCACGCCGGCCGGTCGTTTCAGCATGATCTGATCCTCGGACGAACCCTGCGCGCGCACGCGCGCGAACCGCGCCGGGTGGCGCGGAATCGGGAAGCATCGGGATCAGACGATAGGCGGGCGGATCGGCGGGCTTTCGTCGCCTGCGGACGGACGGGTATCCGTCTGTACCAAGGTCGCACCGCCCCGGTCGGACGCCGTCCAGTCCGCAACGACGGGCACGAGGAATGCCGCGAAATTCGCGACGCAGGCTTGCATGCACACTGCCGGCGCGCAGTCGCCGATGCAGCACGGCGCCTTCTTTTCCGTCGCATCACCGCGCGCCATCGCCTGCGTGCAATCGTCCGCTTGTGCGCGCATGGCAGCCGCGGCGAGCACGGGCAGCGGCCCCTGCAGGACAAGGCTCAGCGCGAGCAGGAATCGGAGGGCGATGCGCGGCATGGAATCACTCTATCCCCACCAGGACCAGCGCGTCGAGAAGAAAATTTCGCGCGACTCCTTCCGCGATGCGCCTGCGTTGCCGTGCCTGGGTTAACATCTGCCGCATTCAGAACGACGACAACCTCGAATCCATGAAACTCGTGTTACGCGCCATCCTTGCGCTGCTTGCCCTCGTTCTCGCCGCCTGCGCCGCGCACGCGCCCAAGTCGCAACCCGATGCACCACTGATCCTCGTTTCGATCGACGGCTTTCGTGCCGACTTCTTCGATCGCGGCCTGACTCCGAACCTGAAAACCCTGGCCGCGAATGGCGTGCATGCACAGGCGATGCGCCCCGCATTCCCTACGCTGACCTTCCCCAATCACTACACCCTCGTCACTGGCCTCTATCCCGACCATCACGGCATCGTCAACAACCGCTTCACCGATCCGGTCAGCGGCAAGAAGTTCGTCTACAAGGACTACAGCATCACCTCCGATCCGTCGTGGTGGGGCGGCGAACCGATCTGGGCCAGCGTCGAGAAGCAGGGCAAGCGCGCCATGACGATGTTCTGGCCCGGCTCCGAGCTCGCCATCGGCGGCGTGCGTCCCGAGCGTTGGCTGCCGTTCGACGGCAAGATGAGCCCCGATGCACGCGCCGACCAGGTACTGGCCTGGTTCGACTTGCCGGTTGCGCGGCGTCCGGACTTCGTCACTCTGTACTTCGACGCGGTCGACCATGCAGGCCACGATCACGGCCCCGATTCGGTCGAAGTGAACGATGCGATCGTCGCCACCGACCGTGCCATCGGCCGCCTGCTCGATGGCCTCAAGCGCCGCGGCCTGCTCGACAGGACCAACATCATCGTGGTTTCCGACCACGGCCAGATCGCCACGGAAAAAGGCGCCTACGTCATCCTCGACGACATCGTCGACGTACGCGACCTCGACATCCAGAACCAGGGCCTGCTCGCCACGTTCGCCGCAAAACCGGGCCGCGAAGCCGCTGTCGAAAAAACCCTGCTCGCGCCGCACGAACACGTGCGCTGCTGGAAGAGGGAGGAGACGCCGGCGCGCCTGCATTACGGCAGCAATCCGCGCATATCTCCGCTGCTCTGCCTCGCCGACCCGGGCTGGCTGATCTGGACGCGCGAGTTCGTCAACCGCCCCGGCTTCTTCGTCTCCAAGGGAGAGCACGGCTACGACAATGCCGATCCGCACATGCGCGCGCTGTTCGTGGCTTCCGGGCCGGCATTCAAGCGCGGGTTGGTCGTGCCCGAATTCGACAACGTCGACGTCTATCCGCTGCTGACGCGGCTGCTCGGGATCAAGCCCGCGCCGAACGACGGCAACCCGGCGACATCCGACCGGATGCTGCGCTGAGATTTCTGTTGCACTGCGCAAGATTTGCGGGCATGATTGGCCGTCCAAACGACAGCATGCCGATGAATCAGCCCTTCGCCACCGCCGATATCCTGTCCAGCGCCGACATGGCCGCGGGCATGACGTCGCGCGCGCGTCGACCGACCACGACCACAAAGGCCGGGTAAGCTGTCGCACGCATCATGTGATTCGACGATAAAACCCGGCTCCGCGCCGGGTTTTTTGTTTCTGGATTTTCAACCGAGGGTTGTTGACTAGATGGCTATCCGACATTTTCTGAGTACCCAGGACTGGAGCCGCAGCGAACTCGATGCGCTGCTCGCACGCGCCGCGCGGTTCAAGAAGGAGAAACTCGGCGACGATCTCAAGGGCAAGGCGATCGCCCTGCTGTTCTTCAATCCCTCGATGCGCACGCGCACGAGCTTCGAGCTCGGCGCATTCCAGCTCGGCGGTCACGCCGTCGTGCTGCAGCCCGGCAAGGACGCGTGGCCGATCGAATTCGAACTCGGCACGGTCATGGACGGCGAGACCGAGGAGCATATCGCCGAGGTCGCGCGCGTGCTCTCGCGCTACGCCGACCTGATCGCCGTGCGCGCCTTCCCGAAGTTCAAGGACTGGTCGGTCGACCGCGAGGACCACGTGATCCATTCGTTCGCGAAGTACGCGACCGTGCCCGTGATCAACATGGAAACGATCACGCACCCGATGCAGGAGCTGGCCCACATCCTCGCCCTGCAGCAGCACTTCGGCACCACCGATCTGCGCGGCAGGAAGTATGTGCTGACCTGGACCTACCACCCGAAGCCGCTCAACACCGCGGTCGCCAATTCCGCGTTGCAGATCGCGACGCGCTACGGCATGGACGTGACCCTGCTCTGCCCGACGCCCGAATACGCGCTCGACCAGCGTTATCTCGACTTCGCCAAACAGAACGTCGCCGAGAACGGCGGCAGCTTCGCGATCTCGCACGATGTCGATGAAACCTACAAGGGCGCCGATATCGTCTATGCAAAAAGCTGGGGCGCGCTGCCCTACTTCGGCAACTGGGAACCGGAGAAACCGATCCGCGACGCGCACAAGCATTTCATCGTCGACGAGCGCAAGATGGCGCTGACCAACCACGGCGTATTCAGCCACTGCCTGCCGCTGCGCCGCAACGTCAAGGCCACCGACGCGGTGATGGACTCGCCCGCCTGCATCGCGATCGACGAGGCCGAGAACCGGCTGCACGTGCAGAAGGCCGTGATGGCCACGCTCGCCAAGAACAAGTAACCCTGGAAATCATCATGAGTCAGACCGAAAAAGACATCGTCCTCGCCTTCTCCGGCGGCCTCGACACGAGTTTCTGCGTGCCGTACCTGCAGGAGCGCGGCTACCGCGTGCACACCGTGTTCGCCGACACCGGCGGCGTCGACGCCGAAGAGCGCGCCTTCATCGAGAACCGCGCCAAGGAACTCGGCGTCGCCAGCCACGTCACCGTCGACGGCGGCCCCGCGATCTGGAACGGCTTCGTCAAACCGTTCGTCTGGGCCGGCCAGGGCTACCAGGGCCAGTATCCGCTGCTCGTGTCCGACCGTTATCTCATCGTCGAAGCCGCGCTGAAGCGTTGCGACGAACTCGGCACGAAATACATCGCGCACGGCTGCACCGGCATGGGCAACGACCAGGTGCGCTTCGACCTGACGATCAAGGCGCTCGGCGACTACATCATCGTCGCCCCGATCCGCGAGATCCAGAAGGAACACACGCATACGCGCGCCTACGAGCAGGACTACCTCGAACAGCGCGGCTTCGGCGTGCGCGCCAAGCAGAAGAGCTACACGATCAACGAGAACCTGCTCGGCGTGACCATGTCCGGCGGCGAGATCGACCGCTGGGAAGCGCCAGGCGAAGGCGCGCGCGGCTGGAATGCGCCTCGCGCGGAGTGGCCCACGACACCGCTGCACGCGACGATCGGTTTCGTCGACGGCGAAGCGGTTTCGCTGAATGGCGAAAAACTTCCGGGCCATGAAATCCTCGCGCAGCTCAATCGCGAGTTCGCGAAGTACGGCGT
The DNA here is from genome assembly GCA_018240505.1 of Pseudomonadota bacterium. Classification (GTDB taxonomy): domain Bacteria; phylum Pseudomonadota; class Gammaproteobacteria; order Xanthomonadales; family Rhodanobacteraceae; genus Rudaea. The sequence goes on along the minus strand of JAFEFQ010000252.1, from coordinate 26,178 downwards.
CGGCCGCGGCCTCTACACCGGTGACACGACGATCGGCCTCAAGGGCCGCATCATCTTCGAGGCGCCGGGCCTGACCGCGCTGCTGACCGCGCATCGCGCGCTCGAGGAAGCGGTGCTGTCGAAGCTGCAGAACCGCTTCAAGCCCGAAGTCGCGCGCGCCTGGGTCGAGCTCGTCTACGAAGGCTTCTTCCACGATCCGCTCAAGACCGATCTCGAAGCGTTCCTCGCCGCATCCCAGGCCAAGGTCAACGGCGAAGTCACGCTGGAAACGCAGGGCGGCAGTGTCGGTGCGGTCGCGGTGACATCGCCGCACATCCTCAACGCCAGGGGCGCGACCTACGCGCAGTCGGCCGACTGGGGCGTCGAAGAAGCCGAGGGCTTTATCCGCCTGTACGGCATGAGCTCGACGCTGTGGGCCGAAGTGAACCGGAAACCGTGAGTCGATGAGCGACCTGCTGGCCAGCACGCTGAAGCACCTGCACGCGCTCGTCGCGTTCGACACGCGCAACCCGCCGCGCGAGATCGGCACGGGCGGCATTTTCGATTATTTGCGCGCGCATCTGCCAGGCTTCGACTGCAGCGTCACCGATCATGGTGCGGGTGCGGTCAGCCTCCTCGCCGTGCGCGGCAAGCCGAAGGTGCTGTTCAACGTGCATCTCGACACGGTGCCCGACTCGCCGCACTGGACCGCAAGCCCGTTCGAACTGCGCGTGACCGACACGCACGCGATCGGCCTCGGCGCCTGCGACATCAAGGGCGCGGCGGCCGCGCTGCTGACCGCGGCCGCGCAGACGCACGGCGACGCGGCGTTCCTGTTCACCACCGACGAGGAAGCGAACGACGCGCGCTGCATCGCCGCGTTCCTTTCCGCTTTCCCTTCTCCCGTCGGGAGAAGGTGGCGCGAAGCGCCGGATGAGGGTGCGCCAACGGAAAGTCGTTCGAATACCGAACCCTCACCCCAACCCCTCTCCCGCGGGAAGAGGGGTTTTGAAACTGTCATCGTCGCCGAACCGACGCGCGGCGAAGCCGTGCTCGCGCATCGCGGCATCAGCTCGGTGCTGATGCGCTTCAAGGGTCGTGCCGGCCACGCCTCGGGCGGCAACGCGGCGAGCGACAGCGCGCTGCACCAAGCGATCCGCTGGGGCCAGCACGCGCTCGATTACATCGAGTCGCAGGCGCACCAGCGCTTCGGCGGCCTTACCGGCCTGCGCTTCAACATCGGCCGCGTCGAAGGCGGGATCAAGGCCAACATGATCGCGCCGGGCGCCGAAGTGCGCTTCGGTTTCCGCCCGCTGCCGTCGATGGACATCGACGCGCTGCTCGCCACGTTCCGCGGCGGCTTCGCCGCGCAGCCGGCCGAATTCCAGGAAACCTTCCGCGGCCCCTCGCTGCCCGCCGGCGACGTCGCCCAGGCCGAGGCGCGTCGCCTCGAGGCACGCGACTTCGCCGACGAAGTCGGCCTGACGATCGGCAACGCGGTCGATTTCTGGACCGAGGCCTCGCTGTTCTCGCAGGCCGGCTACACCGCGATCGTCTGCGGTCCCGGCGACATCGCGCAGGCGCACACGGCGGACGAATTTGTGGAATTGTCCCAATTGCAGCAAATTACACAAAGCTACATTTCCATCCTGAACTCGCAGACCCGTTGAAATGGATACCAACACGCAAACCCGCCAGACCATCGTGCGCCTGCTGTCGAGCATGGGCAGCGCGAAGGAAATCGACCAGTACCTGCGCCGCTTCTCGCAACTCGACGCGAAGAAGTTCGCCGTCGTCAAGGTCGGCGGCGCGGTGCTGCGCGACGATCTCGACAACCTCGTCTCCTCGCTCGCCTTCCTGCAGCAGGTCGGTCTGACTCCGATCGTGATCCACGGCGCCGGCCCGCAGCTCGATGCGGAGATGGCCGCGGCCGGCATCGTCAAGCAGACCGTCGATGGCCTGCGCGTCACCTCGCCCGAGGCGCTCGCGATCGTGCGCCGTGTCTCGCAGTCGGAGAACCTCAAGCTCGTCGAAGCGCTGCAGAAGATCGACGCGCGCGCGACCTCGATCATTGGCGGCGTGTTCGAGACTGGCTATCTCGACCAACCGAAGTACGGTCTCGTCGGCAAGGTCGGGCGCGTCAACCTCGCCTCGATCGAGGCCAGCCTCAATGCCGGCTCGATCCCGGTCATCGCCAGTCTCGGCGAAACCGTTGCCGGGCAGATCCTCAACATCAACGCCGATTTCGCCGCGAACGAATTGATCAAGGCGCTGCAGCCGTACAAGATCGTGTTCCTGACCGGCACCGGCGGACTGCTCGACGACGCCGGCAACGTGATCGACTCGATCAACCTCGCGACCGAGTACGAACATCTGAGCCAGCAGCCGTGGATCAACGGCGGCATGCGCGTGAAGATCGAACAGATCAAGGACCTGCTCGATGCGCTGCCGCTGACCTCTTCGGTGTCGATCACGAAGCCCGCGGAACTCGCCAAGGAACTGTTCACGCACAAGGGTTCCGGCACCTACATCCGCCGCGGCGAGAAGGTGCTGCGCGTCAGCTCGTGGAACGAACTCGATCTCGCGCGCATGCGCGCGCTGATCGAATCGAGCTTCGCGCCGCGCACGCTCGCGCCCGACTACTTCGAGCGCACGAAACTGCTGCGCGCCTACGTCAGCGAGAACTACCGCACCGCGGTGATCCTGCTCGACGCCGACTTGATCGGCGTCGACAAAAAGGTACCTGCCGGCGCACACGTCTACCTCGACAAGTTCGCCGTGCTCGACGAGGCGCAGGGCGAAGGCCTGGGCCGCGCCGTGTGGCAGGTCATGCGCGAAGAGACGCCGTCGCTGTTCTGGCGCTCGCGCCACGGCAATCCGGTCAACCATTTCTACTACGCGGAATCCGACGGCTGCTGCAAGCTGCCCGCGTTCAAGGCGTTCTGGTACGGCATCGAGGATTTCGACGACATCGAAGCCTGCGTCGACTATTGCCGCGAAAAGACGCCGACCCTGATCGATCGCGCGCCGATCGAGAACAAGAAGGAAGCGGCGTGAGCCAAGCCGGCAGGAAAACGATACGGATCGCGGACTACGACGCGGATTGGCCCCACGCTTTTCTGCGCGAATCGCGGCGCCTGCACGGCGCACTCGGCGGGACTGTGTTGAAAGTGCATCACATCGGCAGCACCTCGGTGCACGGCCTGTCCGCCAAACCGGTCATCGACATTTTGCTCGAGGTCGTATCGCTCGACGAACTCGATGCGAAAGAGGCTGCGCTGATCGCCCTGGGATATCAGGCAAGGGGAGAACATGGCATCCCGGGACGTCGCTACTACCAGCTCGGCGGAGCCGCCAGGACGCATCAGGTCCACGCGTTCGTTCAGGGCGATGCGAACGTCGAAAGGCATCTGGCATTCAGGGATTACTTGAGAGAGAACCGGCACGTCGCTGAGCAATACGCGCGAATCAAAATGAGCGCAGCCGAAGGGGATGCAACGATGTATTGCGCCAAAAAAGATGCCTTCATCAAGCAGCATGAGCGCATCGCATTGATGGGAAGAAAAGCCGAATGAATCAACTCAGGAAATCCATCGGCATCGTCGGCGCGCGCGGGCATACCGGCGCCGAGCTGATCAAGCTGGTCGCGCGGCATCCGCATCTCGACCTCGCGTTCGTGTCCTCGCGCGAACTCGCCGGGCAACCGCTCGCCGAGCACAACGCCGAGTACCACGGCGAGTTGCGTTACGAAAATCTTGCCCACGAGGATGTCGCGACCCGGCGCGCCGACGTCGTCGTGCTCGCGCTGCCGAACGGCAAGGCCGCCGGCGTCGTCGCAGCGATCGATGCGGTGAAGGGCGAAGGCTACGACCCGGTCATCGTCGACCTCAGCGCCGACTACCGCTTCGACAGCGCGTGGTACTACGGCCTGCCCGAGCTGACCCGAGATGCCTATCGCGGCCAGCGCCGGATCAGCAATCCGGGCTGCTACGCGACCGCGATGCAGCTCGCGATCGCGCCGCTCAAGGACCTGCTCGCCGGGCCGCCGGCCTGTTTCGGCGTGTCGGGCTATTCGGGCGCGGGCACGACGCCGTCGGACAAGAACGATCCGGCGAAACTGCAGGACAACCTGATGCCCTACTCGCTCGTCAACCATATGCACGAGCGCGAAGTGACGCGGCATCTCGGTGTTCCGGTCGAGTTCATGCCGCACGTCGCACCGCACTTCCGCGGCATCACGATGACGGTCAATCTGTGGCTCACGCAGCCGCTGACGCTGGAAGCGGTCAGGGCGCGCTACACGGCAAGGTACGCGAGCGAGCCTTTGGTCGAGGTGATCGACGACGCGCCCTGGGTCAGTCATATCGCGAACCGGCACGACCTGCAGATCGGCGGCTTCACGCTCGCGCCGGGCGGCAAGCGCGTCGTCGTCGTCGCCACGATCGACAACCTGCTCAAGGGCGCGGCGACGCAGGCGATGCAGAACATCAATCTCGCGCTCGGTTACCCCGAACTGGAAAGCATTCCCCATGAGTGACCTGCTCTGGCAGAAACCCGGCGTCGAGACCGACGCGCGCATCATGCGCTTCCTCGCCGGCGACGACGTGGTGCTCGATCGCGAATTCTTCCTGCACGACATCGAGGCCAGCCGCGCGCATGTCGAAGGCCTGGCGCGCATCGGCGTGGTGACGCCGGACGAGTCCGCCGCGATCGCGCGCGAACTCGGCGTGCTCGCCGAAGACTTCCGCAGCGGCGCCTTCGTCCTCGACGAGAAATACGAAGACGGCCACTCCGCGATCGAAGCGCGCTTGACCGAACGCTTGGGCGACGCCGGGCGCAAGGTACACACCGGACGCAGCCGCAACGACCAGATCCTCGTCGCCACGCGGCTGTGGCTCAAGGCCAGGCTCGGCGCACTGCACATGCTCTGCGTCGATGTCGCCAAGGTCTGCCTCGACCGCGCCGCGCAGGAGCCGCTGCCGATGCCTGGCTACACGCACCTGCAGCGCGCCGTCGTCTCGTCCACCGCGATGTGGTACGCCGGCTATGCCGAGAGCTTCATCGACAACGCGCGGCGCGCGCTCGACACGCGCGCGTGGATCGACGCCAATCCGCTCGGCACCGCGGCGGGCTATGGCGTCAACCTCGGGCTCGACCGCGAGCACACGACGCGGGCGCTCGGCTTCGCGCGCATGCAGGTGTCGCCGATCTACGCGCAGCTCTCGCGCGGCAAGTTCGAGATGGCCGCGCTCGACGCGCTCGGCACCGCGCTGCTCGACCTGCGCCGCCTCGCCTGGGACCTGTCGCTGTTCACGACCGCGGAATTCGGCTTCGTCCATCTGCCGCCCGAGTACACGACCGGCTCCTCGATCATGCCGAACAAGCGCAACCCCGACGTGGTCGAGCTGATGCGCGCGAGCTACGCGAGCGTCGCCGCGGGCCGCGCCGAGATCGAGCAGCTGCTGTCGCTGCCCTCGGGCTACCAGCGCGACCTGCAGTTCTCCAAGGGCGGTCTGTATCACGGCTTCTCGCGCGGGCTCGGCGCGCTCGAACTGTTGCCCGACCTGCTGGCACGCATGCAATGGAACGCCGCGGCTATGCGCGCGGCGATCGACCCGGCGATGTACGCCACCGACGCGGCGATCGAGGCAGCGGTCGCCGGCGTGCCGTTCCGCGACGCGTACAAGCAGGCTGCCGCGACGGCGAACGAAGCCGGCCGGGGGCGCACGCCCGAGCAAAGCCTGGCCGCGCGCACCTCGCCGGGCGCGGCGGCGGATCCACGCCTCGACGAGTTGCATGCAAGGCTGAGGAAACTCAACGCAACATAGAACAAAAGCAGTTCGGAGGAGACCGGTGTCGCAAAGTTTTGCCCAACAACCGCTGCCGGCCTGGCGCCGTGCCGTGCTCAAGGTCGGCAGCAACCTGCTCACCGCCGGCGGCGCGCAGTTGTCGCCGCAGCATGCGCGCGGACTTGCCGATTTCGTGCTCGCTTCGCGCGCGCAGGGGCGCGAGGTCGTCATCGTTTCCTCGGGCGCGGTCGCGGCCGGGCGCGCGCGCGTGCACGAGGACGCCGGCGGCCTCGTCGCGCGCCAGGCGCTGGCCGCGCTCGGCCAGACGCGCATGATCGCGCTCTGGCAGGAACTGCTCGGCTCGCTGCCGGTCGCGCAGGTGCTGCTCGCGCACGACGACCTGCGCAACCGCCGCCGTTATCTCAACGCGCGCAACACGCTGCTCGAACTGCTGCGCCTCGCCGCCGTGCCCGTGGTCAACGAGAACGACACGGTCGCGGTCGAGGAGCTGAAGCTCGGCGACAACGACAACCTCGCCGCCATAGTATCTGCGCTGGTCGACGCCGACCTGCTGCTGATCGCGAGCGACGTCGACGGACTCTACGATGCGCATCCGCTGCTGAACCCGGACGCGAAGCCGGTCGAGTCGGTGGCCGCGGTCACGCCCGAGGTGCTCGCGATGGCCGGCGCCGCCGGCAGCGCGCACGGCACCGGCGGCATGCACACGAAACTGCAGGCCGCGACCAAGGCGGCGAACGCGGGCATCACGACCGTGCTGTTCAACGGCACGCGTGCGCAAACCGTCGCCCTGCTCGGCGCGGACGCATTCCGCGGCACGCGCTTCGCCGCGGCGAGTTCGCGGCTCGCCGCGCGCAAGTACTGGCTGCGCCATGCGCCGGGCGCGGACGGGCGCATCCGCGTCGACGCCGGCGCCGCGCGCGCGCTCGCGGCGGGCAAGTCGCTGCTGCCGGGCGGCATCGCCGGCGTCGACGGCGAGTTCGCGCGCGGCGACATTGTCGAAATCCTCTGCGACAACGCCACGGTCGCGCGCGGCCTCGTCCAGTACAATGCGGGCGAGGTGCGGCGGCTTGCGGGAAAACAGTCGCGCGAGATCGAGGCGATCCTCGGTTTCAGCTACGGCGACGAAATCCTGCACCGCAACGACCTGGTGGTTCTGAACGAAGGAGCGACGGCATGAATGCCGCGGCCGAAAAACGCAGTGAACACGCGTCGCCGGATATCCGCGAACAGGCGTTGGCCGCGCGCGCGGCCGGTGCGGTGATTGCGGCACTGTCCACCGCAGCAAAACGCGACGCTCTGGACGCAATGGCCGACGCGCTCGCCGCGCAGTCAAAGGAGATTCTCGCCGCGAACGCGCACGATGTCGAAGCGGCCGAGGCGAAAGGCCTCGCTGCGGCGATGATCGACCGCCTGCGCCTCGACGCAGCGCGTCTGGCCGGCATCGTCCATGCGCTGAGGGAAATCGCCGCGCTGCCCGATCCGGTCGGCCAGGTCACGCGCCGCGAGCAACGTCCGAACGGGCTGGCGATCGAGCGCGTGCGCATTCCGCTCGGCCTGATCGCGATGATCTACGAGGCGCGGCCGAACGTGACCGCCGATGCGGCGGCGCTGTGCTTCCACGCCGGCAATGCGGTGCTGCTGCGCGGCGGTTCCGAGGCGATCCACAGCAACCGCGCGATCGCGGCGGCGTTGCACGCCGCGCTGCGTGCGCACGGCCTGCCCGAGGCCGCGGTCACGCTGGTCGAAGACCTGCGTCGCGAAACCGTGATGCAACTGCTGCAATTGACCGACATCGTCGACCTCGCGATCCCGCGCGGCGGCGTCGGTCTGATCCGCTTCGTCGCCGAGCACGCGCGCGTACCGGTGATCAAGCACTACCAGGGCGTCTGCCATCTCTATGTCGATGCGCGCGCCGACCTCGACCTCGCCTTGCGCCTCGCGATCGACGGCAAGACGACGCGGCCCTCCGCCTGCAATGCTCTCGAAACGCTGCTCGTGCACAAGGACATTGCGCCTGCGTTCCTGCCACGCGTCGCACAGGCGTTGCGCACGCGCAATGTCGAACTGCGTGGCGACGTCGTCAGCCGTACCTTGGTCTTGGACATGAAGCCCGCGACCGAAGACGATTACGCCGCCGAATACCTCGACCTGATCCTCGCCGTGCGCGTGGTCGACGACCTCGACGCCGCGATCGCGCACATCCGCCGCCATGGTTCCGACCACACCGAAGTCATCGCGACGCGCGACGAGGCGGCTGCTGACAAGTTCGTGCACGCGCTGCGCTCCGCCGTGGTGCTCGTCAACGCGTCATCGCGATTCTCCGACGGCGGCGAACTCGGCCTCGGCGCCGAGATCGGCATCTCGACCACACGCCTGCACGCCTATGGTCCGATGGGCGCCGAATCGCTGACGATCGAGCGCTATGTGGTGCGCGGCGACGGCCAGATCCGGCACGCCGAATCGGCACGCATCTGAATTAGATGAGCGAACCGCTGCGCCTGACCGCCGCTGACCGCGTGCTGGTGATCGCACCGCACCCGGACGACGAGTCGATTGCCTGCGGCGGCCTGCTGCTCGTGGCGCGCGAGGCAGGCGCGGTCGGGTTCGTCGTCGCGCTTACCGATGGCGACAACAACCCATGGCCGCAGCGCTGGATCGAAAAGCGCTGGCGCATCGACGCGGCCGCGCGTGCGCGCTGGGGCGCACGCCGGCGTGCGGAGGCGCAGGCCGCGCTGGACCTTCTCGGCATCGCTGCGGACGCACGCGAGTTCCACGGCCTCCCCGACGCGGCGTTGACTTCGCTGCTGATGCGCGATGCGGAGCAACTGGTCGCCCCGCTGCGTGCGCGGATTGCGGCGTTCGAACCGACTCACATCGCGTTTCCGGCACTGGCCGATCGCCATCCCGATCACAGCGCCGCGCATATCGCGGTTCAGCTCGCCCTGCTCGGAGGCGGTCGCGCGGTGCGACGGCTCGAATATCAGGTGCATGGTATCGCTCGTCCGCTTACCCCGCATGCTGTCGAACTGAGCGACTCGCAACGCGACATCAAGCGTACCGCCATCGCCTGCCATCGCACGCAAATGGCGCTGAGCGGCAAGCGCTTCCTCGCTTATGCCTCGTCTCGCGAGACCCACGACGAAGCCGCGGTTGTGCTGCGCGATGAACATCCGCTGCGCGCGCGCCTGCGCGACGATGGCGTCTTCGAGTTGCGCGTGGCGAGGCAGAATCGGCACGGCAACGATCGCGTGTCGATCCTGTTCGGCAACGCGTCGGGGACTTCTTCCGCATGGCACCTCCCGCTCAAGCCGTCGCAGCGCTGCGACGTGCTCGATGCACGCAGCAACCATGTCGTCGCCACGGCCGAGTGGCGCGGCGAAGCCGACGCCTGGGCGACCGAACTGCGCCTGCCCGTTTCGGTCAAACCGGATGTCGGCTTCGCCAGGCTCGCCAAGGCGCAGCCGGGACTCGTGATCTTCGACCGCTACGGCTGGCAAGCCATCGAACTCGGCAAGCGAGATTGAACGCGACGAGTTCGTTTATCGCGCGTTTTGGCGAAAAGCACCGCGCCCCCCAATGTCTCGCGAGACGGAAAATCCGCAATTTCCTACCCGGATTTAGGTAAAAATTAACGTTCCGAGGTGCTAACTGAACGTAGCTCGGAAACTTCCTGAACGGCATTCTGGGCGACGATTGACAGGGAAAAGGGGCCTGTCATTCTCCGCACCGCGCGATGCGGAAATTCACCCGCGCGCATCTCACCAATCAATGGAGACGGCAATGAAAACGTTGTTGGGTTCGGTGGCAATCGGTATCGGAGCGCTGCTGTGCCAGGGCGTCTACGCACAGGACTCGGCGGGTCACACCGCACTGTGCAAGGACGGTACGTATTTCGACGGCGCCACGCACAAGGGCGCGTGCCGCGGCCATCAGGGCGTCAAGGAGTGGTTGGACAAGACGGCGGCGAAGAGCGACGCCAAGACCGACGCGAAGAGCGCGGATACTGCGACCGACGACAAGACGACGAAGAAGCATCACAAGAAGAAGGACGCGGACACGGCGACTGCCGGCACGGCAGCCGCGGCGGCAACGGCTCCCGCGGCAGCGACTACCGCACCTGCAGCGGCTCCCGCTGCGACGGCGGCCACGGCCGCTACTGCAGCCAAGGAAGAAAAGTCCGCCAAGCACACGCCTCCGACTCCGGCCAAGGACATCGTGGCCAAGCCCGGTGGCGGCGCGGGTCTCGTCTGGGTCAATGCCGAGTCGAAGGTCTACCACTGCCAGGGTGACGAGTGGTACGGCAAGACCAAGCAGGGTTCGTACATGAGCGTGGCCGATGCCGAGAAGGCGGGTGCGCACGCGGCCCACGGCAAGGCTTGCCAGTAAGCGTTGGCCAGTTGCATCCGTTCGCGGATGCCTGCGAACAAGGAAAACGCCCGGCTCGTCCGGGCGTTTTTTTTACAACAATCCTCGCGCCGACACGACCGCGTCCGGCCACTTCGGCGTCGCGGTCCGAATCAGCGGTGGTATTCGCCCATCGCCTCGGGCTGGCGCACCACTTCGAGCACCTTGAGTTTCAGCGTCCTGCCGCCCGGAACCTGCCAGGCGATCGATTGGCCCACCGACAATCCGAGCAGTGCGCTACCGACCGGCGCCAGCACCGACACCGACCCGGCGGCGCCGGAAGCATGCGGATAGACCAGGGTCAGTTCATGGGTCGCGCCGCTCGCCTCGTCGACGCAACGCACGATCGAATTCATCGTCACCACGTCCGCCGGCATATCGCCTGGCTCGACGACCTTCGCGCGATCCAGTTCGGCGCGCAGTGCGTCCACACCGGGAAGATCGGCGTACTTGCCAGAGTCGAGCAGATCATTCAGCCGCTGCAGGTCGAGACTGGAGACGACGATAGCGGGGGCATTGGACATGGCGTTGCTCCTTTTCGATGAGCGGAAAGCGGGAGATAAAATGAAAAAGCCACCGCAGGCGGTGGCTTTCGACTGTATCAGTGGTCGGGGTGAGAGGATTCGAACCTCCGACTTCTACCTCCCGAAAGTAGCGCTCTACCAGGCTGAGCTACACCCCGACTCGGGTGCCTCGCCGTCTGTGCGGGACAGCGCGGTGGATGCGCAGTGACAGCGAGCCGCGCATGATAATGGCCGCCGGCCCTGCTTGCAACCTCTCGCGCCGGAAACCGCGCCTATTCGACCGGAACGACGGTGATCTTCACGCGCATGCGGTCGCCCGGGTCGAACGGCAGCCGCGCCATGTAGATTTCGCCCTTGTAGCGGTACTCGACGTCGTAACCGACGATGCGGCGCTCCGGCTGCGACGAACCGCGGATCGGGCGCGCCTCGCGGCAATCGCGCAGCGAGGCGCTGACCGCATCGCGCTCGGCATCGGCCTGTTGCCGGGCGTCGGTCTTCTGGTCCTGCGCGGCGGCGATGCGATTGCCGGCGACGCCCCCGGCAACCGCGCCGACCGCAGTCGCGGCCTTGTTGCCGTCGCCACGGCCGAAGGCATGGCCGATGACGCCGCCGATCAGCGCGCCGATCACGGTGCCGGCCGCGCGATTGTCGGTCAGGTCGTTGTCGTGCGGTGGAGGCGGCGGCGCGTCGCTGCAGTCCGGACGCGACGGGGCAACCTCCCCGTCCGACGGTGCGGTTTCGGGCAGGGCTTCGTAGACGGGATCCACGCGCAGCACGTCGGCCCAGCCGTAGCGGGTCGATTCCGCCGCGATCGGCGGTGGATGCGTGGCAGCGTGATCCTGCGCAGGGCAGAAATCCGCAAACAGCAGCATGCTCGCAATGAGAATGCCGGATAGTTTCATCTTGTGGCGACTCCAAACGGCGCGGTCCGACACTCGCGCCCGCGATGGCAAACCCGCGCAACCGCAACGACCGTGCGGCGCCGGTTCCCCCCGATGCTCGCGCGCGCTGCGTTGAACTGGTCGACATTACAGCATGCACAGGCTGAATGCGGACTAAGGAAAACCGCTGGGAATTCATCCGCGAAACAGCGCCCGGCCAAGGGCTTAGCTGAATTTTCGAACATGAATGCGAGGCCGTTTGCGCTACAATTCGCACATGAAACTGCGCCTGCACAATTCGCTGACCCGCCGCGTCGAAGACTTCGTTCCGCTCGACCCGCAACGCGTGACCATGTACGTCTGCGGCCCCACGGTCTACAACTATGTGCACATCGGCAATGCGCGCCCCTACGTCGTGTTCGGCCTGCTCGCGCGCCTGCTGCGCCGGCAGTATGCGCACGTCGTCTATGCACGCAACATCACCGACGTCGATGACAAGATCAATACGGCCGCCGCCGCCGCAGGCGTGCCGATCGCGACGATCACCGACCGCTACGCCGCCGATTTCCGCGCGGACATGGCCCACCTCGGCGTCGATGCGCCCGACGTGGAGCCGCACGCCACGCAGCACATCCCGCAGATCATCGCGATGTGCGAGCGCCTGATCGCCGGCGGCCACGCCTACTCGGCCGAGGGCCACGTGCTGTTCGACGTCGCCTCGTTCCCTGCCTACGGCGAGTTGTCCGGCCGCTCGACCGACGAGATGATCGCCGGCGCGCGCGTCGAGGTTGCGCCGTACAAGAAGAACCCGGCCGACTTCGTGCTGTGGAAGCCGTCGACGCCCGAGCTGCCCGGCTGGGACAGCCCCTGGGGCCGTGGCCGCCCGGGCTGGCACATCGAGTGCTCGGCGATGAGCGAAGCGCATCTCGGCGAAACGATCGACATCCACGCCGGCGGCAACGACCTGCTGTTCCCGCACCACGAGAACGAGGTTGCGCAGTCCACCTGCGCGCACGGCGGCAAGGTCTTCGCGCGCTACTGGCTGCACAACGGCATGCTCAGCGTCGAAGGGCGCAAGATGTCGAAGTCGCTCGGCAACACGATGGTGCTGCACGAGCTGCTGCAGAAGCATCCGCCCGAACTGCTGCGTTACATGCTGCTGAAGGCGCACTACCGCCAGCCGCTGGATTGGTCGGCCGCGGCGCTCGAACAGGCGCGACGCACGCTAGACGGGCTGTACACGACGCTGCGCGATCTCGCCGCGGTGCCGGCGGCAGCCGGCGCCGACCTGCCGGAGGAATTCCTCGCGGCGCTGACCGATGATCTCAACACGCCCGAAGCGCTGGCCGTGCTCTCGCGCCTCGCCGACGCCGCACGCAAGGCTGGCGACGCGCAGGCGCAGCAGGAGGCGAAATCCGCGCTGCTCGGCGCCGGCGCATTCCTCGGCCTGCTGCAGATCGATCCCGAAACCTGGTTCCAGGGCACGGCGACGATATTGGCGCCAGAGGCGCTGCAAGCCGCTTTCGCGCTGGTTGGCGCCGAACTACGCGAACTGCAAGGCGACGACCTTATCGACGGTTTAGTCGCCGAACGCCAGCAGGCCAAGCAGCGTAAGGATTTTGCGAAGGCTGACCAGTTGCGTGCGGCGCTGTTGAATCTCGGCGTCGTCGTCGAGGACACCCCGCAGGGCCCGCGCTGGAAGCGTGCCAGCGCCGCCCCGGTGGCCGCCTGAGGCCGTCGCGATGACCATCCAGCCCGACATCCGCCTTCCTGCCGAGACCAGCGCCCAGGCCGCGCAGGACGCGATCGCCGAGGAATTCGCCTTCTTCGGCGACTGGACCGAGCGCTACCAGTATCTGATCGACCTCGGCCGCAAGCTGCCGCCGTTTCCCGACGCGCTGAAAACCGAGGAGTACAAGGTGCAGGGCTGCCAGTCGCAGGTCTGGCTGGTCGCCGGCGGCGATGCACGGCGCATGGATTTCCAGGCGATCAGCGACTCGGCCATCGTCTCCGGCCTGATCGCGCTGTTGCTGCGCGTGTATTCGGGCCGCTCCGCGCAGGAGATCCTCGACACCGAGCCGCGCTACATCGAAGCGATCGGCCTCGCCAGGCACCTCTCGCCGACGCGCAGCAACGGCCTCGCGGCGATGCTGCAGACGATCAAGGCGCACGCACGCGCGCAGCTTGCCGGAGCATGACTTTCAGCGCAGTTGCATGAACAAGAGCGCGATATAGGCGGCGAAACTGGTCAAACTGAACAGGCACAAGAGCTTGTGGAGCCACTCGCGCGCGGTGATTGCTCCGATCGCGGTGAGCGCAATGAAACCGAGATGGAAACCGAGGTTGAGCGGATTGGTCATGTGCCCGCTCAGGACCAGGTCCTTGGCCAGACTGACCAGCAGCGTGAGCACGAACAGACCGAAAAAAATGCGCCGGTGCGCGAAATAGTGCTCGCGCAAGTCGATCTTCTCATCGCCGAAAAAATCGGGCAGCACCAATGCGGCGAGCATGTAGGCCAGCGTCGTCTGCAACAGCACGACGGCGAACATCGGGAAGGTCCAGACGCGAATCTCGCGCATGTCGAAACTGGCCCACCAGCTCTGCACGTTGATCAGCAACAGCAGGCCGGCCAGTACCAGCGTCGGCCAGTACACGACCACGCGAGCGCGCGACAGCGCGAGCCCGCGGAAGCCTTTCAGGATCTGCGTGATGGCGAGGCCGAGGATGATCGACAGCAGTACCGACAGGTAGTTGAACGCGTCGGCCGCGCTCGCACTCGCAGCGGGTGCCGTGGGGTCAGTCACCCATCTGCTTCTGGCGGTGCTCCCAGCGCTCCTGCGCGTCGAGCGAGAGCGTCGCGATCGGGCGGGCCTCGAGGCGCTCGATGCCGATTTCCTCGTCGGTCTCCTCGCAATAGCCGTAACGGCCTTCCTCGATGCGCTTGAGCGCCTTGTCGATCTTGCCGATCAGCTTGCGGTAGCGGTCGCGTGTGCGCAACTCGAGCGAATTCTCGGTCTCGCGCGTGGCGCGCTCGGCCTCGTCACCGACGTCGCGCACTTCGTCGCGCAGGTTGTCGATGGTCTGTTTGGATTCCTCGACGAGATCCTCGCGCCATTTCTGCAGCTTCGCGCGGAAATACGCGAGCTGGCGCGGACCCATATACTCCTCTTTGGCCGAGGGACGATAGTTCGCGGGCAGATCGATGTTGACAGTGGTTGGGAGCGCGTAGCGTCCGTCTTCGCGCGTGACGGTATCTGGAATGGGCGTTACTGCGGACATGTTGCCTTTTGTGGACACGGCTTGTTTCGAGGGCGCCGGCTTTTTCACGGCCGTCGACCTGGATGAATGTGATGGCTCCGGCTTGACCGGTCGCGAGGGTTTCGCGATGGCCTTCTTCGGGGCCGGTTTCTTCGCTGCGACAAGTTTCTTGGCCGGGCGTTGCGGTTTGACGACAGCCTTGGGGCGTACGGCTTTGGCGACAGCCTTCTTCGCAGGCGCGGCCTTTCCGGCCGCCGGCTTCTTCACTGCCTTCGCCGGCTTCTTGACCGGGGCCTTTTTCGACGCGGGCTTTTTCGCAGCACCGGCCTTGGCCGTTCCCGGCTTTTTCTTGGCGGAACTTGCGGGTTTGCGTTTCGATGTCGCCATAATCCTTTCCCGTTGTCGCTCGGCGGTCGCGTGTTATAGCCCAATCGCCCGCGCACGGCAACCATTGTCCATGCTGCGCCGCGCCTTTGTCCCGGCGGCGATCGAAGAACCCGGATGGCCCGACTGTTGCTTGCCCTGATCACCCTGTACCAGCGCCTGCTCAGCCCGCTGCTCGGTTCACGCTGCCGTTTCCACCCGAGCTGCTCCGAATACGCGCGCGTCGCGGTCGCTCGCTTCGGCGCGACACGCGGCGGCGCGCTCGCGGTCTGGCGCATCCTGCGCTGCCAGCCGTTCAGCGAAGGCGGTATCGACGAGGTGCCGCAAACCTTTACACTCCGTCGCAACCGCTGAACGAGCCCGTGAGCAATGAATGATGTCCTGATCGTCAACGCCGACATCGTCAACGACGGCCGCCGCTTTGCCGGCGACGTGCGCGTGCGCAACGGACGCATCGAGGCCGTCGGCGGCCAGCTCGCGGCGCAGGCGAACGAACGCGTGTTCGATGCGCGCGGGCGCCTGCTGATTCCCGGCATGATCGACGATCACGTGCATTTCCGCGAGCCAGGCTACACGGCCAAGGCCGATATCGCCTCGGAATCGCGCGCCGCGGTCGCCGGCGGCGTGACCAGTTTCATCGACATGCCGAACACCAGTCCGTCGACGCTCACGCACGCGCTGCTCGAACAAAAGTACGCGTTGGCCGCGCGCAATTCGGCGATCAACCATGCGTTCTACTTCGGCGCCAGCAACGACAACCTCGATGCGATCCGCGCGCTCGATCCACGCACGGTACCCGGCGTGAAGGTGTTCCTGTGCGAATCAACCGGCAATCTGTGCGTGAGCGATCCGGCCACGCTCGACGGGGTCTTCCGCGATTCCCCGGTACTCGTGGCCGTGCACTGCGAGGACGACCGCATCGTGCACGCCAACCTCGACCGCGAAAAAGCCGCGCACGGCGATGCGATCCCGATGGCGATGCATCCGCGCATCCGCTCGCGGCAGGCCTGTTTCGAATCCACCAAATGGGCGGTCGACACCGCGCGTCGCCACGGCACGCGCCTGCACGTTCTGCATGTTTCGACCGCCGATGAACTGGCGCTGTTCGAGGCGGGACCGACCGCGGGCAAGCGCATCACGGCGGAAACCTGCGTGCATTTCCTGCGCTACACCGATGCGGACTACGCGACGCTCGGCGGCAAGATCAAATGCAATCCGGCGATCAAGACCGCCTCCGACCGCGACGCGTTGCTAGGCGCGCTCGCCGACACGCGACTGGACATCCTCGCCACCGATCATGCGCCGCACCTGCTCGAGGAAAAGGCGCAACCGTACACGCGTTGCCCGTCCGGCATTCCGTTGATCCAGTTCGCCCTGCAATCGGCGCTGGAGCATGTGTTCGATGGCAAGCTCACGCTGGAGCGGCTGGTCGAAGCGACCGCGCACGCGCCGGCCACGCTGTTCGCAATCCGCGATCGCGGTTTCCTGCGCGAAGGCTGTTTCGCCGACCTCGCCCTGGTCGATCTCGACAAGCCGCACGCCGTCAAGCGCGACGACGTGTTGTCCAAATGCGCATGGTCGCCGTTCGAAGGCGACACGTTCCGCGCGTCGATCGCCGCAACCTGGGTCAACGGGCATCTGACGTGGGACGGCGGACGGCTCGACGATTCGCAACGCGGCAACCGGCTGGAGTTCGATCGATGAAGCAAGGATTTCCGGCTTTCGGCCTCGTCCTCGCGGCACTGTCCGGGCACGCCGCCGATCGCGAACTGCAATTGCCGGACAAGCTCGAACAAGGCCAACTCGTCGTCGGTCATGCCCCCAAGGGCGCGAAGATCGAATTCGCCGGGCGCCGCGTACTCGTCGGCGACGATGGCGTCTTCGTCTTCGGCCTCGGCCGCGATGCGCCGGCCGTAGAAAAACTGCATATCCGCTACTCGAACGGCAAGGCCAGCGACGTCGCGCTCAAGGTCGCCAAACGCGAGTACGAAACCGAACGCGTCAACGGCCTGCCCCAGCATACGGTCACGCCGAATCCGGAGCTGATGAAGCGTATCGAGCGCGAGCGTGCGCGTGTCGCCGAAACGCGCCACCGCAACGACGCGCGCGAGGACTTCGAGCAGGGCTTTCTCGATCCGGTCGAAAACGCGCGCATCAGCGGCCTGTGGGGCCGCCAGCGCATCGACAACGGCAAGCCGATGGCGCCGCACTTCGGCCTCGACTTCGCCGTGCCTAACGGCACACCGATCCGCGCCACCGCGCCGGGCCTCGTCGCGCTGGCCGAGATGGGCATGGTCCTCAACGGCGGCATCGTCGTGCTCGACCACGGCCACGGCGTCAGCACGACGACGATCCACATGAGCCGCGTCGACGTGAAGTCCGGGCAGAAGGTCAAGCAAGGCGACATCATCGGTCTCGCCGGCGCCACCGGTCGCGCCACCGGCCCGCACGTGCACTGGGCCGCGAACTGGTTCGACGTGGCTATCGACCCTGCCCTGCTGCCGAAGCCGAGCGATTTCGCGAAAGCGCAATGAGTCTGGAAATCCGCGAAATCGGTGCCGATCAATTCGATCTCGTCTGGCCGATCTTCCACGCGGTCGTCGCCGCGGGCGACACCTACAGCTACGCGCCCGACACGGGTTTCGAGGAGGCGCGCGCGCTGTGGACGAGCGCGCCGACGCGCTGCTTCGTCGCGCTGATCGACGGACGGCCGGCGGGTTGCTACATGCTCAAGCCGAACCAGCCTGGCCTCGGCAGCCACGTCGCCAATGCGGGCTACATGGTCGCGGCGCACGCGCGCGGGCAAGGCCTGGCCGGCAAGCTTTGCGAGCATTCGCTGGCGACCGCGCGCGCGGCGGGATTCCTCGCGATGCAGTTCAACTTCGTCGTCGGCACGAACGAAGTCGCCGTGAACCTATGGCAGAAGCACGGCTTCCGGATCGTCGGCACGGTGCCCAAGGCGTTTCGCCATGCGCAACGCGGGCTCGTGGACATCCACGTGATGCACCGGTTCCTGTAACCGTCGGAATTCATCCGCGCGCCGCCGCACGCGCCGCGCGCCACGACCACCACAACGCCTTCCAGCGCGCCGCCCCGGGCTGCGCCATCACGGCACGCAGCGGATCGTCGGCACGCACCGCGTCTTGCATCAGCGCAAGGTCGAGCCGCGCGCGCACGCGGCGTGCGACCAACGCGCGCGGCGCATCGGTCAGCGCAGACTTCGATGCATCTGCAAGCCGGTCGAGAAAATCGCGTACCAATTCGCTGCGCTTCGGTGTCGATTCGGCGAGCGCGGCGCGCGTCAGCTCCTGGCGCGCGAGCAGGTCGAGCGGCACGGGCAGGCGTTCGGGCACATCGGCCAGGTGGCGCAACGCGAGCAGCAGATGCGAAATCGTCCAGAGTCTCTCCGTCGCCGGAATCGCCGCGGCCGGCGCGTCGAACAGCGCCGTTTCGATCTGCGCAACGGGCGTGTACAGCGCCGAATGGCTGGCCAGCAGCGAGCCGAGATCGGAGGCGGCGCCGACATGGCGCATCGCGAGCGCGCCGTCGGCCAGCGCCATCCACGCCGTTGCGTCCACTTTCGCGGTTCGCGGGTCGGCGAACAGCACGGCGCTGACCGGATGACGCGGCGATCCGGACGCGGCCGCGAGCAGTTCCTGCCGCCACCACTGGATCTTCACCTCGGCGACATGCGCCTCGCCCAGGCCGAACGCGGCCTGTTCCAGTTCGTGGACCAGGCTGCCGAACGCGGATGCGCGCAGCCGCGCATCCGGCGCGAGGAACAGCGCGACGGTGGCCTGCTCGGGATTCGCCGCCAGCCATTTCTCCTCGAAACTGGCGAAGGCGCCGTGTTGGGCGTCCGACATGGCGGGTTCGATCCGGGCCGGGTTCAATCCAGGCCGAGCGCGGCAAGCAGATCCCGCGGCTTCGCGACCACGATATCCGCACCCCAGTCGCGCGGGTCCTCGCCGTCGAGATAGCCCCAGCCCGCCGCGACGGTAAGCATGCCGGCGGCGCGGCCGGCCTCGATGTCGCGCGCATCGTCGCCGACGTAGACGCTGCGCGTCGCATCGACATTCGCCAATTGCGCCGCGTGCAGCAGCGGCTCGGGATCGGGCTTGCGTTTGGCCAGCGTATCGCCACCGACCAGCGCGGCGCTGCGCGCGGCGAGGCCGAGTTCGGCGACGACGCGGCGCGCGAGGCGCTCGGGCTTGTTGGTGACGATGCCCCAGGGCAGCGGGCGCGCGTCGAAATCCGCGAGCACCGCGTCGATGCCGTCGAACGTGCGCGTGTGCCGCGCGATCTGCTGCGCGTACAGGTCGAGATAGCGCGGCAGCAAGGTCTCGATGCGAGCCTCGGCTATGCCGGGAAAGCCCGCGCGCAGCATCGCGCGCCCGCCCTTGGAGACGACCATGCCGACCTTGTCCATCGCGATCGCCGGCTCGCCGAGTTCGGCGCGCAGGCGGCGCATCGCATCGATGAGGTCGGGCGCGGAATCGATCAGCGTGCCGTCGAGGTCAAAAAAAACCGCGGAGAGGGATTGACCGTCTGGCTTCAAGCAGGCTTCACCGCGCAGGCGAGATAGTTGACCTGCGTGTTCTTGACGATCCACGCGCGCCGCGACAACGGGTTGTAGGCCAGCCCGCTCAAGTCTTCCAGTTCGAGCCCGGCGTCGCGAAGTGCCGTTGCCACCTCGGACGGACGGATAAACTGCGCGTAGTGATGCGTGCCGCGCGGCAACAGGTTCAGCGCGTACTCTGCGCCGGCGATCGCCACGCCGAACGCAAGCGGCGTGCGGTTGAGCGTGGACAGGAACAGGCGGCCACCCGGTTTGAGCAGCGTCGCGCAGGCCGCGATCACGCTGCCCGGGTCGGGCACGTGTTCGAGCATTTCCATGCAGGTGATCGCATCGAACGCGCCGGGCGATTCCTGTGCCAGCGCCTCGACGCTGATCTCGCGGTAGTCGACCTGCAGGTTCGATTCATGCAGGTGCAGGCGCGCCACGTCGAGCACGCGTGGCGCGAGATCGATGCCGGTCACCTGTGCGCCGGCCGCGGCCAGCGCTTCGCTCAGGAGGCCACCACCGCAGCCGACGTCGAGCACGCGCGCGCCCTTGAGCGCGACGCGCTCGGCGACGTAGTTCAGGCGCACCGGATTGAGATCGTGCAGCGGACGCGACTCGCCTTGCGGGTCCCACCACGAAGCGGCGAGCTTGTCGAATTTTCCGGTTTCGGCGGGGTTGACGTTGGTCGTGCTCATAAGGCGATTTTACTGCGCAAACGCAATGCGCTCATGCCACTCGCGCGCCTTGGCGCGCAGCGCGGCGAGATCCATGCCGACAAGCGCGCGGTCGGCGAGCTTGCGCCTGCCGGCGATCCACACGTCGCTGACCTGCTGGCGGCCGGTCGCATAGACCAGTTGCGAGGCGACGTGGTAGATCGGCTGCGTCTCGATCGCGTCGAGGCGCACGGCGGCGAGATCGGCCTGCTTGCCGGGCACGATCGAGCCGATGCGCTCGGCGAGGCCCAGCGCGCGCGCGCCGTTGAGCGTCGCCGCCTGCAACGCGAACATCGCGTCGAACGCGCTCGCGTCGCCGGCCACGGCCTTGGCAAGGATCGCCGCGGTGCGCATTTCACCGAACATGTCGAGGTCGTTGTTGCTCGCCGCACCGTCGGTTCCGATCGCGAGGTTGACGCCGGCGCGACGCAGTTTTTCCGCCGGGCAGAAGCCGCTGGCGAGCTTGAGGTTGGATTCGGGGCAGTGCGCCACCGACGCGCCGGCCTCGGCCATCTGCGCGATCTCGGCGTCGGTCAACTGGGTCATGTGGATCGCGATCAGATGATCGTTGACCAGGCCGAGCGTGTGCATGCGCGCGATCGGGCGCATGCCATGGTCGCGCTTGCCGTCCTCGACCTCGTGCGCGGTCTCGTGCAGGTGCAGGTGCACGGGCAGGTCGAGCTGGTCGGACATCAAACGAATGCGCTCGAAGGTCTCGTTCGCTACCGTGTACGGCGCGTGCGGGGCGAGCGTCGTCGTCACGAGCGACTCGCCGCGCAATTCGTCGTGCACGGCGAGGTTCTTGTCGAAGTACTCGTCGCGGCTCTTCGCCCACGCGGTCGGAAATTCGATGAACGGCAGGCCGACGACGGCGCGAAACCCATGCTTCAGATACGTGGCCGCCTGCGCGTCGGGGAACAGATAGTTCTCGTTGCAGCAGGTGGTGCCGCCGCGCAACATCTCGGCGATCGCGAGCTCGATGCCGTCGCGCACGAACTCCGGCCCCATCACGCGCCCTTCGGCGGGCCAGATGTGCTCGTTGAGCCAAGTCATCAGCGGCAGGTCGTCGGCGAGGCCGCGCATCAGCACCATCGGGTTGTGCGTGTGCGCGTTGACCAGGCCGGGGATCAGCGCATGCTCGTTCAATTCGACACGGGCAGCGTCCGGATATTTTGCGCGCGCGACCTCGATCGGCAGCACGTCGGCGATCGTGTCGCCGGCGAGCGCGACGGCGTGGTGGTCGAGCACGACGCTGTGCGGTTCGACGGGGATGACCCAGCGCGCTTCGAGGACCTGATCGATTGCTTTCATAAGGCTGAGGGCTGAGGGTTGAGGGTTGAGACGCTTTTCAGCCCTCAGCCCTTCGCCCTCGGCCCCGCGTCATTTCACCCGTCCGACGTACTCGCCCGTGCGCGTATCGACGCGGATCACCTCGCCGTTCGGCACGAACAACGGCACGCGCACGGTCGCGCCGGTTTCGAGCTTGGCCGGCTTGCCGCCCGATCCCGCGGTGTCGCCCTTCACGCCCGGGTCGGTCTCGACGATGGCGAGTTCGACGAAGTTCGGCGGCGACACGGTCAGCGGCGCGCCGTTCCACAGCGTGACGATGCAGACCTCGTTGCCCTTGAGCCATTTCTCGGCATCGACCATCGCCGACTTGTCCGCCGCGATCTGCTCGTGCGTGTCGGGATGCATGAAATGCCAGAACTCGCCGTCGCTGTAGAGGTATTCCATGTCCTGATCGAGCACGTCGGCCGGTTCGAGCGAATCGGTCGACTTCATCGTCAGCTCGACGACGCGGCCGGTCTTGATGTTGCGGTATTTCACGCGCGTGAACGCCTGGCCCTTGCCCGGCTTCACGTATTCGGTGTCGACGATCGAGCACGGATAGCCGTCCACGATGATCTTCATGCCGTTCTTGACGTCGTTCATGCCATAGCTGGCCATCTTCTAAGCTCCGTTGTCGAACCGCTGATTAACCTACTGCGCTCGATAATTTGCGCGCCGGAGGTGCTCGGAATCCTCACATACTGTTTGTATGCTCCGGTTCCTGCGCTCCGGCGACGCGCAAATTTTCTTCGCTCGCTACGGTTGCTCAGCGGCTCCAATTGCGACGAGCCGCGGTCGATTGCGGCTAAAATTAAGGGATATGGGAAAAATTGAAGCCGCAATTGTAACCGGGAACATGCCGGCTGCGCATGCCGGCCGGGACCCGGGGCCGGGAACCCGGGATGCGCAAAACCAGGATTGGCGACGCCTGTGGCGCGAAGCCGTGACCGATCCGCGCGAATTGCTCGCGCTGGTCGGCCTGCAAGATCTGGCTGAAAACATCCTGCCGCGTCTCGACACCGGCTTCGCCCTGCGTGTGCCGCGCAGCTTCGTCGCGCGCATGCGCGCGGGCGATGCGCGCGACCCGCTGCTGCTGCAGGTGTTGCCGCAGGCCGCGGAGCTCGAAGCCGTGCCGGGATTCGGCCTCGACGCGGTCGGCGACCTGGAGGCGCGCACGGCCAGGGGCGTGCTGCACAAATACCACGGGCGCGCGCTGCTGGTCGCGACCGGTTCCTGCGCGGTGAATTGCCGCTATTGTTTCCGCCGGCATTTCCCGTACGGCGAGGAAACGGCCGCGGCCAACCGTTGGCACGAGGCCATCGAACATCTGCGCGCCGACACCTCGATCGAGGAAGTGATCCTCTCCGGCGGCGATCCGCTGTCGCTGTCGACGGCAAAGCTGGCCGAGCTGACGCGGGCGCTGGCGGACGTGGCGCATATCCGCCGCCTGCGCATCCACACGCGCCTGCCGATCGTGCTGCCCGAGCGCATCGACGCGGAGTTCACCGCCTGGCTGCGCGGCCTGCGGTGGCCGGTCGCGATCGTGCTGCACGCCAACCACGCCAACGAGCTCGACGCCTCCGTCGCGGCCGCCTGCGCGCTCCTGCGCGAGGCTGGGGCGACCCTGCTCAACCAGAGCGTGCTGCTGCGCGCGATCAACGACAGCGCCGACGCACTGGCCGCCCTGTCCAAGCGTCTGTTCGACTGCGGCGTGCTGCCCTACTACCTGCACCAGCTCGACCGCGTCGCCGGCGCGGCGCATTTCGCCGTGGACGACGACGCGGCCTGTGCGCTGGTCGACACTTTGCGCGTGCGGCTGCCGGGCTATCTCGTGCCCAGACTCGTGCGCGAGATTGCACACGAGGCGCACAAGGTTCCGCTGTGATGCTGGCGCGCGCGGGGCGAATCGAGTAAAACGCCAACTTCGCCAATGCCGCCGACGCAAGCCTCGTCGCCCCCATGAGCAAAACAACCGACGTGATAAAACTTCTGCTTGCCGAGAATTCGGTCGAAGACGCCGAGCGCCTGACCAGCATTCTGCGCAATGCAGGCATTGCCGTACGTGCGACGCAGGCACGCGATGCGGATGAACTCGAAGCACAACTGCAGGCGCAGACGCCCGACCTCATCCTGGCCGGGTCCGCGGTCGAACTCGGCGAGGTCGTCGCCGCGGCCAACCGCGGTGGCAAGGACATCGCCGTGGTGGCGATCCTGGAAAACATCAGCGGCGAGACCGTCACCGAGGCGTTTCGCGGCGGAGTCGTGGCCGCGGCGGCTCGCGATTTCGGCGATCTGCTCGTCGCCGTGATCCAGCGCGAGTTCGACAATCTCCACCAGCGTCGCAGCGTGCGTCGCCTCGAGGCGAGCCTGGCGGAGTCGGAACGCCGCTGCGATTCGCTGCTCGAGTCCGCGCGCGACCCGATAGCCTATGTGCACGAGGGCGCGCACGTCCGCGCGAACCAGGCCTGGCTCGAGGCCTTCGGCTACGCGAATTTCGAGGAACTGCAGGGCGCATCGATCCTCGACCTCATCGCTCCCGAGGCAACGAACGATTTCAAGACGCTGCTCAAGGACCTCTCGCGCGGCGAGAAGCCACCGGCGAACCTGCCAATCAAGGTACGGCGCGCCGACGGCGGCACGTTCGACACGGTGATGGAATTCGCGCCTGCCAGTGTCGCCGGGGAGCCATGCCAGCAGATCGTGCTGCGCCAACCGCAGGCGAATCCCGAACTCGCGCGCCAGATCGACACGCTGCGCACCAAGGATCTGATCACCGATCTGTACAACCGCCAGCACGGCCTGGCCGAACTCGAGCGCATGGTCGCCGCCGCCGCGACCGGCGCGCCGAACCAGATCCTGCTGCTGCTCGAAGCAGACAACTTCCGCGCGCATCTCGACGAAATCGGCTTGGGCAACACCGACCTGTTGCTCGGCGACATGGCCAACCTGCTGCGCCGCAATCTCGAATCGGTCGAGCACGTCGCATTCCGTTTCGGCGACCAGACCTTCGGCGTGCTCAGCTCCGCCTTGCCGATCGGCGCCGCCACCGAACTGGCGCAAAAGCTGTGCAGCGCCTTCGCCGAACACGACTTCGACATCGGCAAGCAGAATGTCAGCCTCTTCGTCAGCATCTCCGGCGTGCTGATCGGCGAGAAGAACGCGAACGTCCAGGCGGTGCTGAACCAGGCCGGGGCCGATTTGCGCGAACTGCAGCAGCGCGGCGGCAACCAGGTCACGATCCATGATCCGGGCTTGCGCGATGCGGCAATGCTCGCCGAAGCGCAGCAGCTGCGCGAGCGCGTCGAGCAGGCGGTCAAGCACAATCGTTTTTCGCTGTACAGCCAGCCGATCATCAACCTGCACGGCGTCGAGGGCGAGTTCTACGAAATTCTTGCCCGGCTTGTCGACGACAAGGGCGAGGTGATGCCATCCGTCTTCTTGCCGGTGGCCGAAGATGCGGGTTTGATGCCGACAATCGACCGCATCGTCATCGCGAGCGCGATCACCACGCTGGCCGAACGCGAGAAAGCCGGCCGGCACACGACGTTTTTCGTCAAACTCACCGCTCCGTCGATGGCCGACGAAACCCTGTTGCCGTGGATCGCACAGCAGCTGAAGAACGCTCGCGTGCGCGGCGACGCACTCGTGTTCGAGGTGCCGGAGAGCAAGGTTGTCACCCAACTCAAGGCCGCACGCACGTTCGTCAACGGCCTCAGCCAGCTGCATTGCGGTTTCGCCCTCGAGCAATTCGGCGCCGGCGTCAACTCGTTCCAGTTGCTCAAGCACATCGACGCGAACTACCTGAAGATCGACCGCAGCTACATGCAAGACCTGCCGAAGGACAAGGAACACCAGGAGTTCATCCGCCAGTTCTGCCACCAGGCACACCAGGCCGGCAAGATCGTCATCGCCGAGCAAGTCGAGAACGCGGCCAGCATGTCGATCCTGTTCACCTGCGGGGTGAACTTCGTCCAGGGCAACTATCTCAACGAGCCGGAAAAGATACTCAGCGCGGCGTAGCCACGCGCGATTCGTCGCGCTTTGCTTTGCTGTCATCCCGGCCGGGAATGCCGGACTGCGCAGGCAGGATGCCTGCGCGAGCATTCGCGCAGCGAATGGCCCGCTCTTGCTCGTCACGCCCGCAGAGGCGGGAATTGGTTTTGCTTTGGTGTTCAGGAGCAAGAGCTTCCACTCGTCTGCGGCGAGCGGCTTACTTTTCTTCAGCAGCGAAGAAAAGTAAGCAAAAGACGCCGCCCCCGACACCGCACTTTCGCTGTGCGAAAGTGCCCTGCGCTTCTCGGCACCGGCGGGCCGGCGCGAACTCGCGCATCC
>JAFEFQ010000251.1 GCA_018240505.1 Pseudomonadota bacterium | reverse complement strand
CGTTCGGGCCGAAGGCGCGCTTCGACTGGGACGAGTACAAGGAAGTCGTGCGCGTGTTCACACGCATGCTCGACAACGTCGTCGAGATCAACGGCCTGCCGCTCGCGCAGCAGCGCGAGGAGATCCTGTCCAAGCGCCGCCACGGCATGGGCTTCCTCGGCCTCGGCTCGACGATCACGATGCTGAAGATGAAGTACGGCTCGAAGGAGTCGTGCGAATTCACCGAGCAGATCGCGCGCGACATGGCCATCGCGGGCTGGGAAGTGGCGGCCTCGCTCGCGAAGGAAAAGGGCCCGGCGCCGATCATGACGCAGGAATTCGAGGTGACCGCGAAGATGCTGCGCCAGCGTCCGGAAATGGCGCGCGACGGCTACCAGGCCGGCGACAGGATCGCGGGCCGCGTGCTGCACGCCAGGTACAGCCGCTACATGCAGCGCGTGGCCGAGGTCGCCCCGGAACTCGTCGCCGAACTGGCCGAGGTTGGCGCGCGCTTCACCCACCACTCCTCGATCGCGCCGACCGGCACGATCTCGCTGTCGCTGGCCAACAACGCCTCGAACGGCATCGAGCCTTCCTTCGCCCACCACTACAGCCGCAACGTGATCCGCGAAGGCAAGAAGAGCAAGGAGAAGGTCGAGGTCTACAGCTACGAGTTGCTCGCCTACCGCGAGCTGATCAACGCCAGGGCGATGCCGTTCAGCGGCGACGACGAGGCCAGGCTGCCGGACTACTTCATCGCCGCGGACCAGGTGACGCCGACCGAGCACGTCGACATCCAGGCCGCCGCGCAGCGCTGGGTCGATTCGTCGATCTCGAAGACCGCGAACGTGCCGACCGACTATCCTTACGAGGACTTCAAGGACATCTACCGCTACGCGTACAAGCAGGGACTCAAGGGTTGCACGACGTTCCGCTTCAACCCGGCCGCGTTCCAGGGCGTGCTCGTGAAGGAGTCGGATCTCGAAAACACGCTGTACCGCTTCGAACTCGAGGACGGCAGCGTCGTCGAGGTCAAGGGCAACGAGGAAATCGAATACGACGGCGAGACGCATACCGCCGCAAATCTGTTCGATGCGCTGAAAGAGGGCTACTACGGGAAATTCTGAAGTTCGAGCCGTGGCCGGGTTGAGGGCTCACGGCAAGTTCTGAGGGTTGGCCGACGCACTGCCGAGGGACCAGGACAAGCATCGAGAGGCTTTCTTCGCTTTCCGCGGGAAGAAAAAAGCACTTGCGCCGCGCCGCGCAACGGGTAAATTCGCAGAACCGAATCGTATTCCGTCGTTCGGCGTTGTAGCGGTGGAAATCTTGGGTCTAGTGCTTACGTAACCGGAGGGATTTATGCAGAGCGTCGAGTCCATAGGCGAAGCCGCGAGCAATGCGGTCGAAGCCGTCGTAGAGAAAGCGCAGGAAGTGGGGCAGGCTGCGGTCGAGCGCACGAATGCGGTGGTGGCCGAGGTCAAGACTGCCGTGGCCAACACCGCCACCGCTGCGGGCAATACCGCAGCCGCGGCCAAGGCCGCAGTGGTGAAGAAGGCTGCCGCGGTGAAGAAGGCGGTGGCGAAGAAAGCTGCGGCGGTGAAGAAGGCGGTCAAGGCGGCGACGAAGAAAGCCGCGGCCGACCGCGCCAAGGCCAAGAAGGCGGTGCGCAAGGTCGAAAGGAAAGTTGCCAAGAAGGTCGCGGCGGACAAGGCCAAGGCCAAGAAGGCGGTACGCAAGGTCGCCAGCAAGCTGGCGGCGGATCGCGCAGCCGCGAAGAAGGCGATCGCTCGCGTCGTGAAGAAAGCCGCTCCGAAGAAAGCGGCCAAGAAGGCGGCGAAGAAAGTTGCCGGGAAACCCGCCAAGAAAGCCGCGAAGAAGAAGGCCCGCCGCACGGTGCTGTATTCGAGCAAGGGCAAGAAGCTCTACGCGGTGCGTGATGCCAAAGGCCATTTCAAGGATATCCAGAGCTACAAGCGCGCGCACAACATGGACATGAAGCGCAAGTCCAAGGCCGAAGTCGCCGCCAAGGCGAAGAAGGCTGCGAAGAAGAAGTAACCGTCATGGCGAGGCCGTGCAAGCGGCTTCGTCATGCAGGTGCCTGTCGAGGCGGTCATTCCCGCCGGCGCGGGAATGACGACGAGACCAGACAACAAGACGCAACATCGGAAGTACCGTTCATCATGGCAATCAAGATCTCGAAAAAAATAAAAGGCTACAGCGTCGGCAAATCGGGCGAGGTGGCGATCCCCACGGTCGGCCCCGATCCGCGCGACGCGATCGAGGTGAAGCCCGCGGCCGAAGTGATCCAGATGCACGAGAAGGTCGAGCGTCCGGATACGTTGATCGGAGCGACCTACAAGATCAAATCGCCGCTGTTCGAGCACGCGCTGTACGTGACGATCAACGACATCGTGCTCAACCCCGACACCGAGCACGAGCTGCGCCGCCCATTCGAGATCTTCATCAACTCGAAGAACATGGACCACTTCCAGTGGATCGTCGCGCTGACCCGCATCATGTCGGCGGTGTTCCGCAAGGGCGGCGACATCACCTTCCTCGTCGACGAGCTGAAGGCCGTGTTCGATCCGCGCGGCGGCTACTTCAAGGCCGGCGGCATCTACATGCCCTCGATCGTCGCCGAACTCGGCGCGATCGTCGAACAGCACCTGAAAATGATCGGCCTGCTGCACGATCCCGAACTCGACCCCGAACAGCGCCGCCTCATCGCGGAAAAGCGTGCCGCCTACGAGGCGCGCGCAACCGGCAAGGACACAAAAAAAAAGCCTGACGTAAGCGCGGAAGGCAAGGCCGCAGCGAAGCCCGCGTCACAGGACCTGAGCGCGGATCTCGCCGGCGTCGGCGGCGAATCCGCAAGCAAGCACGACGCAGCCGGATCCGCGGCGGCGCCCGCAAGCTCGTTCCCGCCCGGCGCGACGATGTGCAACAAGTGCAACACGAATGCCGTGATCCTCATGGACGGCTGCGCGACTTGTCTGAACTGCGGCTACTCGAAGTGCGGCTAGCTGTCGCTAGTGCTTTCGTTAGCTGAGAAAAAGGGCCCGTAGTGGGCCCTTCTTCGCTCAAGAGCGGTCGTCGCGGCTCCCCTTTTGGCCGTTGGCGATGGTTGGATTTCACTGCAGAGCGTCCGGGCTTCCGTTGTCGGACGCGAAGCAGCCAGTCGCGGATGTCAACTCAGTCGCTACAACGTCGCGTCGACTTCGACGCCCCTGACTAAGCGCGATGCCAATCGCTTGTTCTGCAGTTGTGCAAGCCACCACTCCAGCGCACGTCCCTGATGGTCGCCGCGCCAAGCGACATAGAGCAGGTTCGGTTCACGTGGATCGACCGTCTTTTTCTCGATCAGATCACCCCGCTTGATCAGGCCGGCGACACGATCACGGGGCAGCCAGCCGACACCCAGCCCTTCGCACTGCGCCCGGATTTTGGCGCGCATGCGTGGAACTGCGAGCTTAGGCTGTCCGCCGAGAACACCGTAGCCGCGCACATCGGTTTTTCTCGACGTGTCGGCGACGACGATGGCTCGATGCTGGATCACGGTCGCCCGCTCGAGCGGTTCTTTGGCCTTGGCTAGCGGGTGCTTCGGTGACACGGCAAACACCCAATCCATCACGCCGAGTTCGAACCAGCGCAGTCCGGGAATCACCGGGGGTTCGTTGGTGGCCCCCACCACGAGATCCGCCCGGCCGTCGCGCAATGCATCCCAGGTTCCGCCGAGAACTTCATGGGTGATGCGCAAGGTGACGCCCGATTTCAACGCATCGAAGGACCGGATCACCGGGATCAGCGTGTCGAACTCGAGGATTTCGTCGGTGACGATCCAGAGGCGATCCTCCCAGCCTCCGGCGACCTGTTTGACCCGCTGCGTCAACCGCGAGACATCCTGCATCAGGCGCGCTGCCTCTTGCGCGAGCAGGTGCCCGGCCGGCGTGAGTTGCAACCGGTAACGGCGCCGGTCGAACAACAAGGCATCGAAGCGTGCTTCGAGTTGTCGCGCGGCATACGACACCGTGGATGGTGCCTTGCCCAGTCGTGCGGCGGCACGCGACAGGCTGCCGCTTTCGCGGATGGCTTCCAGCAAGGCCAATTCGTCGGTTGACAACATGTTCGATCTCTTCGAACGAGTTCGTCACGATTATGGCACGGCAAGCCCGAGAGGCGCTGTCAGTATGCGCTCACGGCAACAACTGGCATCGAAGGAGATCACGATGAATCGCTTCACCAAGAAAACCGTTCTAGTTACCGGCGGCAGCAGCGGCATCGGCCTTGCGACCGCCAAAGCATTTGCCTCGGAAGGCGCGCGCGTGATCATCACCGGTCGCGACGCTGCCGCTCTGGAGCAAGCCAAGGCCAGCCTGGGCGATAACGTTGTCGCTCTGATCAACGACGCTAGCCACTCGGCTGAAGCCCAATCGTTGGCGTCGCAGCTCGGCGCCGGCGGCGAGCGTCTCGATGCCGTTTTCGTCAACGCGGGCGCGGCGAAATTCGCCGCCTTCCCCAATGTGGACGAGTCGCTGTGGGACCAAATCTTCGACACGAACATCAAAGGCCCGTATTTCCAGATCCAGGCACTGCTGCCGCTACTCAATCAAGGCGCATCGATCGTGATCAACGGCTCGATCAACGCGCGCATCGGCATGCCGAACAGCTCGGTCTACTCAGCCAGCAAGGCTGCCGTCATTTCGTTGGCGAAGACCCTGTCGGCCGAACTGCTGCCGCGCGACATCCGCGTCAATGTGCTCAGCCCAGGACCGGTCTCGACGCCGCTCTACGGCAAGCTCGGTCTCGACTCGAGCGCGCTCGAAGCCACCGCCGCGCAAATCCAGAGTCAGATCCCGCTGGGGCGTTTCGGTACTCCGGAGGAAATCGCCGCGACGGTGCTGCACCTCTCGGCTCCCGAGTCCGCTTTCATCGTCGGCACCGAAATCATCGCCGATGGCGGCATGAGCCAACTCTGATCAAACCTGAGTTGGAGCCACGTCATGAACCGTTCCTGCGAGTTTTCTGTCCATAACAGCAGGCCTGTCAGTCTTGTGGAGTCCAGAGGCGTCCCTGCGCCGGAAATGACCTGGACTCTCGTATCCTTGGGTAGACTGATGGCGCCGAAACAGAGGCCTCGGGGAGGTCACATGCAGCCAACAACAGGTGCGTACGGCAATGGTTTGGCGAGATACTTCCGGATGGGTGCGAGTTCCCATCTCGTCACGCGCACGCTGAGGAAATCGAAGCTTGCAGTGACACGTATCCGATACGACGCGCCGGGGCACGGCATGACATCCTCGCTGCCGGCAGAATCTGCGTTTTCGGTTCTTCTCCAGTTGAGGGATTCGCCCAAACGAGAGTTGTTCATCGGTGGACGTTCTGTTTATCGCGGGGGCTATGGCGCAAGGACCACGAGTATTGTCGATCTGGAACAGCAGCCCACGGCCAACTTGCGGAGCCCCTTCGACGTGCTGCACTTCTACGTGTCGCGCGCCGCGCTCAACGAAATCGCCGATGATCAGGGTGCCCGGAGAATAGACACGCTCGCGTGGGAACGCGGCGCCTTCGACCCAACGGTCTGGCATCTCGGCCAAGCGCTGTTGCCGGCGCTGGAGCGTCCCGATGAAATCGGTGCGATGTACGCAGACCACCTGCTGCTGGCGACGCACACGTACTTCGCAGTCGCTTTCGGCGGGATGCGTCTGCCGGAATACAGCAGGCGGGGCTGCCTGGCGCCCTGGCAGGTTCGCTCCGCAACCGATCTCATGATCGACCGGCTGAGCCAAGACATGCCGCTGAGCGAGCCAGCCCTTGCATGCGGGCTATCACCCGGCTACTTCGCACGTGCATTCCGACAAAGCGTGGGAACGCCGCCGCACCGCTGGTTGCTACTGCAGCGCGTGCTGCGTGCCAAGGCCCTTCTGCGGGACCCTGAGCGCTCGCTCGCCGATATCGCCACCGCATGCGGATTCGCTGACCAGAGTCACTTCACGCGCGTCTTCAGCGGCATTGCCGGAGTGAGCCCCGGCGCCTGGCGCAAGCAGGTTCGATGAGCGCCACGACGGCTTTCGCAAAAAGCCGTCGGAAATCTGCAAGACCCTTCCAAACCGAACGCTCAGAATCGGGCAAGCCATCTTGCTCCCGAGGAGGAACGCCGATGGGAATGCACAATTCGCTTCGAATGCTTGTGGGCGTTGCCGCAGCGTTGCTGTCCGTCGGGCCAGCGCTCGCCGACACATTTGATTTCCCTGCGGGCTTTCGCACGCAGGAAATCGCCACCAACGGAACCACCCTGCATGTCCGCATCGGCGGAACAGGTCCGGCCGTCGTGGTCATCCACGGCTATGGCGACACCGGCGACATGTGGGCGCCGCTGGCGGCGGAGCTCATGCGTAATCACACCGTCGTCGCACCGGACTTGCGCGGCATGGGACTTTCGGCGGGCGCCACCGACGGCTTCACAAAGAAGAATGAGGCAGAGGACATTGCCGGCGTGATGGACGCGCTGCACATCGCGCGCGCCGATATCGTCGGCCACGACATCGGCAACATGGTTGCGTATGCGTTCGCCAAGTCGCATCCGGACCGGACGACACGACTGGTAATGATGGATGCTCCGGTTCCCGGCATTGGCCCGTGGGACGAGATTCTCAAGAGCCCGCTGCTTTGGCACTTCCGGTTTGGCGGACCCGACATGGAGCGCCTCGTGGCAGGGCGCGAGCGCATCTACCTCGACCGCTTCTGGAATGAGTTTTCGGCCAAACCGGAGCACTTCCCGGAAAACTCGCGTCGTCACTACGCAACGTTGTACGCGCAACCCGGCCGCATGCACGCTGGATTCCAGCAATTCGCTGCCTTCGATCAGGACGCCATCGACAATCGCGCCTCGTTGCCAACCGGCCGATTGCAGATGCCAGTGCTCGCCGTCGGTGGCGATCATTCCTTCGGGGCCACGATGGCGTTCGTCATGCGTTTTGCCGCCGACGATGTGCACCAGATCGTCATCGCCGATTCCGGCCACTGGCTGATGGAAGAACAGCCGAAGGCGACGGTTGCGGCGATACGCGCCTTTCTCGACGCCGATGTCGCACTGCCTCAAGCCCGACTGACGCCAGCCGAGGTCGAAGCGCATGCACGGGTCGGCGCAGGTGCGGGAACCTCCGGATTGAGTGGCATCCAGACTACCGTTCTCTCGGGAGACCCCAACGCGCCGGGACCGTATGCAATCGAGATCCGCGTGCCGGCCCACACGCGCATCGCCGCGCATCGCCATCGTGACAATCGCACTGCACTGGTCGTTTCCGGTGAATGGCATTTCGGATACGGCGATCAGGCCAACGAAGCGGCGACACGCACGCTCGCCCCGGGCAGCTTCTACACCGAGCCGGCCGGCCAGCCACATTTCGCCTTCACAGGCGATCTGCCGACGGTCGTCTACATCACCGGCCAAGGGCCGACGGATACGACATACGTCGACCCTGCCAATACTCCCTCCCGCAAGTAGGAGTAGGTCATGACCTCGTTCAAGGCCATCCGCGATCCCGTCGCCGATCGCCTGCCCACTCCGCAGAGTGCGGCGCTCGTGATCATCGACTTCCAGCCGGTGCAGGTTTCATCGATTCAGTCCCGCCCGAAGCGCGAGGCGGTCGCCAACGTCACCGCGCTCGTACGGATCGGCAAGCTCCATGACTTGCCGGTCATGCTTTCCTCAGTCAACGTGAAGACCGGACGCAATCAGCCGACCATCCATCAAATCGTGGATGTGCTGCCTGGCATCACTCCCATCGACCGCACATCAATCAACGCCAGGGAAGATGAGGACTTCGTGCGCGCCGCGAAAGCCACCGGCCGGAAGAAACTCATCATGGTCGCGCTCTGGACCGAGGTTTGCCTCGTCCGCCCGGCACTTGACGTCCTCAGGGACGGATTCGAGGTGCATCGATTGCGTCGGCGGCACCTCGTCCGAAGCGCACGAACTCGGCGTGCAGCGTCTGGTGCAGGCGGGTGGCAAGCCGATCGGATGGGTACAGCTCATCCGCGAACTGCAACGCGACCGGAACCGCGGGAGGACCACGGCCGGATTCGCGGACATTCTCTTCGCGGTTGAAGTCACTGAAGTCACGATCGCGCGGCAGCCGGGTGGGCTGCCATCACTATCGTGATAGTGTGCGCGAGAGGAAACATCTCGGGGAGGAATCAGATTGGACTCGCAAACGCTGACGCTGTCGCACGTCGTCATTAGCCTGATCGCGATTGCATCGGGCTTCGCTGTCCTCTATGGACTGCTGACCGCGGCACGAATGCACGGCCTGACGCTACTGTTTCTCGTCACGTCGGTCGCGACCAACGCATCCGGATTTCTCTTTCACCGCGAACACATTCTGCCGTCGCACATCGTCGGTGCCATCGCGCTTGTCGTGCTCGCCATCACGATGGTCGCCCTCTATGTCAATCGCCTGAGCGGCGTCTGGCGCGGCGTCTACGTGATCGGCGCGGTCATGAGCCTCTACTTCAACATGTTTGTATTGGTCGCACAGGCTTTTCTCAAAGTCCCGTCGTTGCACGAACTCGCACCCAAGGGCTCCGAGCCGCCCTTCGCGATCGCGCAAGGCGTTTTGCTGGTCATTTTCATCACCGTCGGAACCTTGGCGTTCAAGCGATTTCGACCAGTTGCGGCACGATGAAGTGTTGGCGGGGTCAACAACGGCCGGGATGAGCGCGCGGTCAGAGGAACAACTCTCAGCGCATTTTCGCCCGGCCGTGGCGGTTGTTCGCTGAGCGAATGCACCCTGCCTGCGCAGTCCGGGTACCGTCGGCACAGAACATCGAGTTCAGCAGGTTTGGAGGCTCCCGTAAGGTTTGGCGCACCTTGCGCGTCTACTTGGACATCACCATATCGAGACGCATCATGCTGCGCCGACTCCTCACCATTCTGGGAATCTTCATGACGACGACATTTGCCGCGGCCGCAACGCCGGCTGCGATGCCCGCCGCGAGCGACACGATCACGCTCGGCGGCGGTTGTTTCTGGTGCCTGGAAGCCGTGTTCGAAGGCCTCAAGGGCGTCAGCAAGGTCGAATCCGGCTATGCCGGCGGCCATCTCGCCAATCCGACCTACGCCCAGGTCTCGGACGGCAACACCGGCCACGCCGAAGTCGTGCAGATCACGTTCGATCCGGGCGTGGTGACGCTGGACACGATCCTGCGCGCGTATTTCACGATCCACGACCCGACCACGCTGAACCGCCAGGGCAACGACGTCGGCACGCAGTACCGTTCGATCGCGTTCTACCGCAACGAGGCGCAGAAGGCGGCGATCGAGAAGGCGATCAAGGAGACCGCCGACAGCCACGAGTGGAACGGCGCCATCGTCACCGAGGTCAAGCCGTTCAGCGTGTTCTACAAGGCCGAGAACTACCACCAGGAATACTTCAAGTTGCACGGCGAGCAGCCGTACTGCCAGCTCGTCGTCGCGCCGAAGGTGGCCAAGTTCCGCAAGAAGTTCCACGATTTCCTGAAGTAGCGGCATCGCCGCGATAGGGTGGCCGCGGGAATCCGCAGCAGTGGCCTCCGCACCGGCAAGCCGCGACGCCCGATCGTTTTTCGCCTGATCCGAATGCGACTGCGGCCAACTTCGCTTTGCTGCAGCGCTTTTGCAAACCCGGATGAAAACGTTTACATTCCGCCGACGAGAGGGTGTAACCGTTTGTAAAAAGAGCGGGCGTGTGTCCCGCACCGCGGTCGTATGCATTGCGTTGGAGGGCGTGAAGGCATGGCGGTAACCATACGGGATGTCGCGCGCGAGGCACGGGTATCCGTGGCTTCGGTGTCGCGTGCGCTCAATGGCTCGCCCGCCGTCACCGACGAAACGCGCCAGCGCATCGCCAGCATCGCGCAGCGCCTGCGCTACGTGCCGCACAGCGCCGCGCGCAGCCTGATCACCAAGCGCACGCAGACGATCGGCGCGCTGTTGCCCGATCTCTACGGCGAATTCTTCTCCGAACTGATCCGCGGCATCGACCTCGCCGCGCGCGCGAAGGGACTGCATCTGCTCGTCTCTTCCTCACACGGCGACGCCGACGAAGCCGCGGCGGCGCTGCGCGCGATGCAGGGCCGGGTCGACGGCATGCTGATTCTTTCGCCGCACGTCGATGCCGCCTTCCTGCGCGCGAACCTGCCCGAATCCACGCCGGCGGTGTTGCTCAATTCCGCGTTCGACAGCCCGCAGTTCGACGTGCTCAACATCGACAACTACGGCGGCGCCTACGCGATGACGCGGCATCTGCTCGATGCGGGCCACGCCAGCGTCACCTTCGTCGGCGGTCCGGAGGACAACTTCGATGCACAGCAACGCGAGCGCGGTTACCGCGAGGCGATGGCCGAGTTCGCACCGAAAGCGGTGGCGAAGGTCGTCGCCGGCGATTTCAGCGAAGAATCCGGCTACCTCGCCGGGCGCGCGCTGGCGAAGAACGCCAGGCCGCTACCCGCGGTATTCGCGGCCAACGACATGATGGCGGTCGGCTGCCTGCGCGCGTTCGCGGAAAGCCGCCTGCGCGTGCCGCAGGACGTTGCGCTCGCCGGCTTCGACGATATCCCGATCGCACGCTACGTCGTGCCCGCGCTCACCACGGTGCGCGTGCGCATCGTCGACCTCGGACGCCGCGCGCTCGAGTGCGTCGCCGCGGCAATCGAAAAACCCGGGCGCGCGCGCGGCGCCGCGCAGACGCTGGCCTGCGAAGTCGTCGTGCGCGCGAGCAGCGGCGGCGAGGCGAAACCATCGAAACCAGTTTGAACACGACACCCGCAAGCGCGAGCGACACATACCAACAAGCACGTACCGCTACACATCCTTGGGAGGAGAACACATGAAAAAGCCGCTGCCCTTCAAGAAAAAGATCCTTGCCTCGCTGATCCGCACTGCCGTCGTCACCGCGGTCGCCATGCCGGCGATGAGCTGGGCGCAATCGTCGGACGCGAACCTGCGCGGCAAGGCCGCACCGCAGATGCAGATCACCGCGAAGAACATCGCCACCGGCTCGCGCCGCGTCACGATGAGCGCGGCGGACGGCAGCTATGCGCTGGTCGGCCTGCCACCGGGCACCTATCAGGTCGATGCGGGACCGGGTACTGAAAGGACCGTGACGTTGAGCGTGGCCTCGACCGCGACGCTGGATTTGACAGCGCCTGCGGCAGCGGCCGCCGCCCCCGCAGGCGCAGCGACGCTGGAAGGTATCACCGTCACCGGCACTGCGCTGGCCGAGGTCAAGACCTCGGAAATCGGCAATACCGTGTCGCTGCACCAGATCAACACGATTCCGCAGATCACGCGCAACTTCCTCGAGTTCGCCGATACCGTACCGGGCATGGTGTTCCAGGTCGACTCGAATGGAAACACCTCGCTGCGCGGCGGCGCGCAGAGTTCCAATTCGATCAACGTCTACATCGACGGCGTGGGACAGAAGAACTACGTCCATGCCGGCGGCATCACCGGCCAGACCGGTAGTCAGGGCA
Organism: Pseudomonadota bacterium; assembly: GCA_018240505.1. Lineage (GTDB taxonomy): Bacteria > Pseudomonadota > Gammaproteobacteria > Xanthomonadales > Rhodanobacteraceae > Rudaea. Next base: position 11,750 of record JAFEFQ010000251.1, on the reverse strand, counting down.
ATCCGTTCCCGCAGCTGGCGATCGGTGAATACAAGGTCATCACCTCGAACTACAAGGCCGAGTACGACCAGATTTCTAGCGCCGCCGTGACCGCGCAGACCAAGTCGGGCACGAACGAGTTCCATGGCGAAATCTTCGGCACGCACACCGATGAGGGCTTGCGCGACTCGACACCGGCGGAGAAGGCCGCGGGCAAGAAGACGTCGTCCAAGGAGGAGGAATACGGCATCGCCGTCGGCGGCCCGATCATCCAGGACAAGATGCATTTCTTCTTCACCTATGAAAACAAGACGTTCTCCACCCCGACTACGGTCTTCCCCGGGCTGTCGGTGGATGGCGTCAACCTGGTCAGCCTGCTGCCGGCGGCGGCGCAGAAGGAGTTCGGGCCTTCGAGCAAGCCGTTCAACGAAGACCTGTACTTCGGCAAGATCGACTGGGAATTCTCCGATCGCGACCGCCTGGAGGTCAGCGCCAAGATCCGCAAGGAGACCGCGGTCAACAACGGCGGCCAGACCGCGCCTTCCGCCGGCACCAACGCGATCAACGACGACAACCGCTTCATGGCCAACTGGCAGCACAGCGCGGATGCGTGGACCAACGAATTGCTCGTGACCTACGAAAAGACCCGCGACAATCCTTCGCCGGTAACCACCGGCAACGGCGCCGACTACACCTGGGCGCTGTTGCCGAACAACAACACGATCGTCAACACGGGCAGCGCCGATCCGCGCGCGTTCCAGAACAAGAACCAGAAGGGTCCGGCGATCCAGGACGATCTGACGTTCAGCAGCCTGCAATGGCACGGCGATCACGTCATCAAGATGGGTGTGAAGTTCAAGAAGGTCGATCTCACGGCCCAGGATGCATCGGCCACGAATACGATCTACTACTACGACGTGACGCCGAACGGCACGCTGGACATCCCGTACAAGGCGACCGTGGCCAAGGTCACTCCGGGGCAGGATCTGATCGCGAAATCGAGCAACAAGCAGTACGGGGTCTACATCCAGGACGACTGGACGGTCAACGATCACCTGACCTTGAATCTCGGCGTGCGCTGGGACTACGAGGAAACGCCGTCGTTCGAAAACTGGGTCACTCCGCAGTACATCATCAACGCGCTCAACAGCCCGAACCCCGACCCCTCGGCGCCCGCCGGCCAGACCTACGCGCAGGCTCTGGCGCTGGGCGGCGTCAACGTCAACGACTACATCAGCAACGGCCACAACCGCAGCGCGAAAAAGAACCAGTGGCAGCCGCGCCTGGGTTTCTCCTACGACCTCAACGGCGACGAGGAGCACGTCATCATCGGCGGCATCGGCCGTGCCTTCGACCGCAACCTGTTCGACTATCTCCAGCTCGAGCGCACCAAGCTGGCGCTGGCGGAGCAGGACATCACGTTCCCGAACCAGTATCACCCCTGCTCGCCGGGACCGACCTGCGTTGCGTGGGATCCGAAATACAAGGATCCGGCGCAGCTGCAGGCCCTCGGCACCGTGGGCGGCGAAGTCAACATGTTCAATAACAACATCAAGGTGCCGTACTCGGACCAGTTCAGCATCGGCATGCGCAACAAGGTCGGTGACTGGAACACGAGCGTCACCGTTGCGCGCATCAACAGTTACGACGGCCTTGCGGTCACACTCGGCAACCGTTACCCCGACGGCTCGTTCTGGAAAAACGGCAGCCAGCCCTGGGGCGATCCGATCCCGGGCCTGAGCGGATTCATCAAGTGGGACAACGGCATCGAGACGCGCAACACGCAGCTGTTGCTGTCGGCCGAGAAGCCTTACACCAAGGATTCGGGCTGGGGTCTGAACATCGCGTACACCTACACGCACGCGACGCAGAACCGCGACATCAACGAGCACTATTCGTTCGACCAGGCGAGCATCCAGCAGTATCCGTTCATCACCTCGAACGCCGCGGCCAAGCATCGCCTCGTCGTGGTGGGCAACTATGACGGTCCCTGGGATATCACCTTCGCCGGCAAGCTGACGTTGGCGACGCCGACGCCGAACAACGGATTCTCCTACTACGACTATCCGAAGACCGCCCCAAACGGGGCCGGCAATCTGCCGGTCGCGGGAACGCCAGGCGGCGGCTATTCGGGCAGCGACTCGCACGCGGCATTGGCGCAGTCGTTCCTGTTCGGCGGCAAGATCTTCGGCTACCGCCAGATCGATATGCAGGCGACCAAGAACTTCGATCTGACGCGCGGAATGAGTTTCTATCTGCGCTTCGACGTCCTCAACGCATTCAACTACAAGAACTATTCGGACTACGTCACGAGCTACGGTTCGAACGGCGTGATCAGCCGGTTCCCCGTCGCCTACAACGGAATCGGCAACATCACCGGCGTGCCGCGGACGTTCAAGTTGTCGGCCGGGTTCAAGTTCTGAGAACACGGTTTCCGGGCGGACGCGAGGTTTCTTTGCAAAGCCCGCTCAGGCGGGCTTTGTCTTGTCCGCACCGGAATGTTCCAGGCGCGGCATGTTTGTGGGCAGAATACGACGGTGAATCGCAATCGAATCCGGGAGACGCATGACCGACCAGCGCATCAAGAGCATCATCATCGTGGGCGGCGGCACAGCCGGCTGGATGGCCGCGGCGGCGTTCGCGAAGGTGTTCGACGGCGCCTACGCAATCCGCCTGATCGAGTCCGAGGAGATCGGCACGATCGGGGTCGGTGAGGCCACCGTGCCGCATCTGAAGCTGTACAACCAGACGCTCGAGATCGACGAGACCGAGTTCATCAAGCAGACCCAGGGCACGTTCAAGCTCGGCATCGAGTTCGTCGACTGGGCGCGCCTCGGCGACACGTACATCCATGGCTTCGGCCAGATCGGCCACGACTACGGCCTGGTGCCGTTCCACCAGTACTGGCTCAAGGCGCACCGGCAGGGCAAGGCGAGCGGCCTCGACGACTACTCGCTCAACGCGGCGGCGGCACTGAAAGGCAAGTTCATGGTTTCGGCGCGCGACGTCAAGGAACACTCGCCGCTCGCGAACATCGCCTATGCCTATCACTTCGATGCCGGCCTGTATGCGAAATACCTGCGCGGCTACGCCGAGAAGCGCGGGGTGCGCCGCACCGAGGGCAAGGTCACGCAGGTGATCCAGCGGCCGCAGGACGGCTACATCGATGCCGTCGTGATGGAGAGCGGCGAGCGCATCGAAGGCGACCTGTTCATCGACTGCTCGGGCTTCCGCGGCCTGTTGATCGAGCAGACGCTGAAGGCCGGCTATGAGGACTGGTCGCACTGGCTGCCGTGCAACAGCGCGGTCGCCGCGCCGTGTGAGAACGTCGGCCCGCCGACGCCGTTCGTGCGCTGCACGGCGCGTCCGGCCGGCTGGACCTGGCGCATTCCGCTGCAGCATCGCACCGGCAACGGCTACGTCTATTCCAACAAGTACATCAGTGACGACGAAGCCGCGTCGAATTTGCTCGGCTGGCTCGACGGTCGCGCACTCGGCAGTCCGCGCGTGCTGCGCTTCACGCCCGGACAACGCAAGAAATGCTGGGACAAGAACGTCGTAGCGATCGGCCTGGCGAGCGGTTTCCTCGAACCGCTCGAGTCGACCAGCATCTTCCTGATCCAGTCGGCGATCGCGCGCCTGATCAACCTGTTCCCCGACCAGGGCTTCAGCGAAGTGATTCGCGAGCGCTACAACGCGCAGGCGGCGTTCGAGATCGAGCACATCCGCGATTTCATCATCTTGCATTTCTACGCGACCGAGCGCGACGACACGCCGTTCTGGAATTACTGCCGCACGATGAACGTGCCGAAGGAACTGAGCGACAATATCCGCCTGTTCCGCGACTCGGGCCGCTTCTATCGCAACGCCGAGGAGATGTTCGCCCTGCCGAGCTGGGTCGAGGTGATGGTTGGCCAGCGCATCCTGCCCGAACGCTGGCATCCGATGGTCGACCAGATGCCGCAGGCGGAGCTTGAGGAGTTCGTCGGCGGCGTGCGCAGGGTCTTGGCCAACTGCGTCGAACTGATGCCGCCGCACCAGGCCTTCATCGACCGTTACTGCAAGGCGCCGCAGCCGTGATTGGGGAACGATCGCGCCACGGTGGTGTCACACCTGCACCGCGATGCGTGTCCTGGGGCCGCGCGCGATGTCTCCCAGCCCGTTTCCTGATCCTTGTCGAGTAGCCTGTCGTGAGCCTGAGCCAGCCGTTCCGCCGTCTGCATGTAAACGTTTTCAGCCTGTTGCTCGTGGTCGCCGCGGGCGCGTCGGCTCCGCTGTTCGCGAAAGCGCCGCCGGCCCAGCCTGTGGTCGGCGGCGCGCCGATCAGCACGTTCCAGGCCCTGCCGAAAACCCAGCAGGCGATGCTCGACGAACTGGAACGGCGCACCTTCGACTTCTTCCTCGCGAGCGCGAACCCGGACAACGGCCAGGTGCCCGACCACTGGGCGCCGGGCCACGAGGGCGATCCTTCGCACTTTTCCTCGATCGCCGCGGTCGGTTTCGGCCTGACCGCCTGGGGCATCGGCGCCGAGCGCGGCTGGATCAAGCGCGAGGACGCGGTGAAACGCACGCTCGCGACGCTGCGTTTTTTCGCCAACGCCAGGCAGGGTGACGAAGCGGACGCGAGCGGCGCGCACGGCTTCTTCTACCACTTCCTCGACATGCGCAGCGGCGAGCGCTTCGGGCACTCGCCCTGGGTCGAGCTGTCGTCGGTGGATACGGCGTGGCTGCTCTACGGCGTGCTGTTCGCGCAGTCCTACTACGAGAAGAACACGAAGGACGAGAAGGAGATCCGCCAGCTCGCCGACGACATTTTCCGCCGCGTCGACTGGAAATGGTTCAGCGACGGCAATCCGCTCGTGCAGGGCGGCTGGACGCCCGAGAACGGCTTCGACTACAACTACTATCGCGGCTTCAGCGAGGCGCTCGGGCTCTACGTGCTCGCGCTCGCATCGCCGACGCATGCGCTCGGCCCGGCGACGTGGAAGCGCTTCACCCAGCCGTTCGACAAGCTCTGGGGCGAGTTCCAGGGGCAGACCTATCTCGCCGGCAGCCCGGCCTTCTGGCACCAGTACACACAGTCGTGGATCGACTTCCGCGGCATCCAGGACGAGTACATGCGCGGCAAGGGCATCGATTACTTCGCCAACAGCCAGCGCGCCGCGCTCGCGCAGCGCGAGTACGCGATCCACAACCCGTTGCAGTGGAAGGACTACGACGGCAACGTCTGGGGCCTGACCGCGAGCAACGGTCCGCGCGGGCACACGCCGAAGGGCGAGCCCGATCGCTACAAGAACGATCCCAAGCCGTTCTACGGCTACATCGAGCGCGGTGCGGGCCTGAGCCGCGCCGCGGTCGACGACGGCACGATCGCGCCGACCGCGGCGGTCGCGTCGATCGCGTTCACCCCGCAGATCGTGATCCCCACGATCGAGGCAATGAAGCAGCGCTACGGCGACGACCTTTACACGCAGTACGGCTTCGTCGACGCGTTCAATCCGAGCTTCACCTTCACCGACCGCGCGCTGCGCACCGGTCGCGTCGTCGAAGGCAAGGGCTGGTTCGACACGCTCTACCTCGGCATCGACCAGGGCCCGATCCTGCTCATGCTCGAGAACTACCGCAGCGGCCTCGTCTGGAAAACGATGCGCAAGAATCCGTATATTCGCGAGGGACTCAAGCGCGCGGGGTTCACCGGCGGCTGGCTCGACGAGAAGGTGGAAAAGTAGCGGCTTTCTTCGCTTGGGCGTATCGCTTAGTCTCCCGCAATGAGTGTGCGCGCCGGAATCTGCAAACCGTCATTCCCAATATTCTTGTTGGCATTGGGCTGCGCGTTGCTGGCGGCCTGTACCCAGCGCGAGCAAACCACGACGCTGAAATTCTGGGCCTTCGGTCCCGAGGGCGAAGCCGTCGGCCAGCTGCTCACCGAGTTCGAGCGCACGCATCCGGGCGTGCGCGTCGACCTGCAGAACCTGCCGCTGAGCGCGATGCACGAGAAGCTGCTGACCGCGTTCGCGGGCGACGCGCTGCCCGATCTGTGTCAGCTCGGCAACACCTGGATTCCCGAGTTCGCCGTGCTCGGGGCTCTGGAGGATTTGTCCCCTGCCGTCCTCGCTGACGGCAAAGAACAAACCGGCGTCCCTGCCGGACTTCCCGGCAAAAGCAGCATTCATCCCGAAGACTACTTTCCTGGCATCTGGGACACGAACGTCATCGACGGCAAGCTCTACGGCGTGCCCTGGTACGTCGACACGCGCCTGCTGTTCTATCGCAAGGATCTGCTCGCGCACGCCGGCTTCGACCATGCGCCGCGCGACTGGGAAGAGTGGCGGCGCGCGATGGCGGCGATCAAGAAGAACCAGGGCGCGGACCGGTATGCGATCCTCCTGCCGCTGAACGAGTTCGAGCCGCTGCTCAATCTCGCCATTCAACAGGATGATCCATTGCTGCGCGATCAGAACACGCGCGGAAATTTCGAAAGCGCGGGTTTCCGCCGCGCGCTCGATTTCTATGTCGAGGCGTTCCGCGAAAACTGGGCGCCGCCGATGAGCAACACGCAGATCGCCAATGTCTGGGACGAGTTCGGCAAGGGCTACTTCGCCTTCTACATCACCGGGCCGTGGAACATCGGCGAATTCAAGCGGCGTTTGCCCGCCGGGTTGCGGGGCAACTGGAGCACCGCACCGCTGCCGGGCGCGAACGGGCCGGGCGGCGGCGCGGCGGGCGGATCGAGCTTCGCGATTTTCCGCACCTCGAAAAACAAGCGGCTGGCCTGGGAGCTGGTCGAATTCCTCTCCGCGGTCGAGCAGCAGCAGCGCTTCTACGCGTTGACCGGCGACCTGCCCGCGCGGCGCAGCGCCTGGGCGTTTTCCGAACTCGCGAACGACGAACACACGCAGGCGTTCCGCGCCCAGCTCGAACTCGTCAAGCCGACGCCGAAGTTGCCGGAGTGGGAGCGCATCGCGAACGAGATGCAGCTGGCGGCGGAGCGCGTCGTGCGCGGCGGCGAATCCGCAGATTCCGCCTTGCGCGCGCTCGATGCGAAGATCGACGACGCGATCCTGGCCAAGCGGCGCGCACTGCTGAAGGGGAGGGCGGAGAAATGAGTGCGTATGCTTCCCTTCCCCCGCCGGGGGAAGGTGCCCGAAGGGCGGATGGGGGAAAGGCCGCACACGATGCAGCGTCGTCCAGTGTTGCTGCGCTCTTCCCTCATCCGGCGCTTCGCGCCACCTTCTCCCATCGGGAGAAGGAAAGATGAGTACCCAGCGCGCCGCCTGGACCTTCGTCGCACCGGCGCTGTTCGTACTCGGCGTCTTCCTCGTCCTGCCGGCGTGCGCGGCGTTGCTGCTGAGCCTCACCGACTTCGACATCTACGCGCTGGCCAGCTCCGACAACCTGCGCTTCGTCGGTCTTGGCAACTATCGCGATGTGCTGACGACGCCGCTGTTCTGGAAGGCGCTGGCCAACACGGTCTGGTTCGTCGCGCTCGCGCTGCCGCTGTCGCTGGCGACCTCGCTGGGCGCGGCGCTGCTGCTCAATTCGCCGCTCGCGCGCTTCAAGGGCCTGCATCGCACCGCGCTGTTCGCGCCCGTGGTGACGACCGTCGTCGCGGTCGCGATCATCTGGCGCTATCTGTTCCACACGCGCTACGGCCTGATCAACCACGCGCTCGGCTTCATCGGTATCAGTCCGGTCGACTGGCTCGGCGATCCGCACTGGGCGATGCCGGCGCTGGTCCTGTTCGCGGTGTGGAAGAACTTCGGCTACAACATGATCATCCTGCTCGCCGGATTGCAGGCGATACCGCAGGACCTGTACGAGGCCGCGCGCATCGACGGCGCCTCGCGCTGGCGCCGCTTCTGGCACATCACCCTGCCGGGCCTGCGGCCGGTGCTGCTGCTCGTCGCGGTCATCACGCTCGCCGGCTATTTTCAGCTGTTCGCCGAACCTTACGTGATGACGCGCGGCGATCCGCTGCAGTCGACGGTGAGCGTGCTGTATCTGATGTACGAGGAAGGCTTCAGGTGGTGGAACCTCGGCCGCGCCTGCGCGATCGCGTTCCTGCTGTTCGCGCTGATTCTCGTCGTCACGCGCGTGCTGCTGCGCTTTGTGCGCGCAAGGGACGAGACCGTATGAGCGTCGGCACCGATTCGCGCACGGCGAAATGGATCGTCAACGGCCTGCTGGTCGCCGGCACGGTTCTCACCCTGCTGCCGCTTGCGTGGATGCTGTCGGCCTCGTTCATGCAGCCCGGCGAGGCGAGCCACACGCCGCCGCCGCTGCTGCCGGCCCACGCGACGCTGGCCAACTATCGCGAATTGTTCCTGCGCGCCGGCATGGGCCGCTATCTGCTCAACAGCTTCCTGATCGCGGGCGCGATCACGCTCGCCTCGCTCGCGTTCAACCTCAGCGCGGGTTACGCCTTCGCGAAGCTGCGCTTCGCCGGACGCGACCGCCTGTTCCAGATCGTGCTCGCCGCGCTGCTGGTGCCACTGCAGGTCGCGATGATGCCGCTGTTCCTGCTGATGAAGTGGCTGCATCTGATCAACAGCTACGGCGGCGTGATCGTGCCGGCGCTCGCGACCGCGCTCGGCATCTATCTGGTGCGCCAGTACGCGCGCTCGATCCCGACCGACCTGATCGACGCGGCGCGCATCGACGGCGCCGGCGAGTGGACGATTTTCCTGCGCATCGTCCTGCCGCTGCTCAGGCCGATGATCGTCACGCTCGCCGTGCTGACGTTTCTCGCGAGCTGGAACGATTTCATGTGGCCGTTGATCGTGCTCAGCGACCAGGCCTGGCAGACCGCGCCGGTCGCGCTTGCCGGCCTCTCGCGCGAGCACGTGCAGGACAACGAACTGATGATGGCCGGCTCGGTCGTGACGATCCTGCCGGTGCTGCTGCTGTTCCTTTTGCTGCAGCGCCAGTACCTGCAAGGCCTGCTGCTCGGGAGCGTCAAGGGATGAGGTTTGCGGTTTCTTGCCCGTCGATTTTCCTTCTTGCGCTCGCCACCGCGCTGCACGGTGCGCCAGTGCGAGCCGAACCGAAAACGGCAACCGAAATCGGCACGCTCGCCGGCGCTGCGTATCGCATCGACATTCCTGTCGACTGGAATCGTCGCGCGGTCGTGTTCTTCCACGGCACCTCCGAAACACCGCTGACGTATGCGGCGGACGAACCGCTCGCGCCGATGTTCCGCCACGTCCTGCAGCGCAAGTACGCGGTGATCCAGTCGGGCTACTCGGCGGGTGGCTGGGCACTCGAGGAGGCCGAGAAAGACAGTGAGCGCCTGCGCCGGCATTTCGTCGCTGGCCACGGCGGGCCGGACCAGCTGCTCGTCATGGGCATGTCGATGGGCGGTGCGCTCGCGGCGATGGCGGTCGAACGGCACGCCGACATCTATGCCGGCGCACTGTCGCTGTGCGGCGCGATCGAGCCCAGCGATGCCATGTTCAATCGCGACTTCGCACTGGCCGCCGCGTTCGATTTCCATTTTCCCGGTGTGCTGCCGTCGCTCGTGCCGGTGCCGGCAGACTACGCCGCCGACGCGAGGATGACCGCGAAGATCGCCGCAGCGCTTGCCTCGAAACCGGCGGCGACGCAGTCGCTGTTGCGCTGGTACGGCGCGGCTGACGCGGCATCGCTGGCCGACGTGCTCGCCGACACGCTGGTCGACTTTCGCGACCTGCAACGCCGTGGCGGCGGCAACCCGCTCGGCAATGCCGATCTGATCTACGTCAACTCGGGCGACGATGCCGCGCTCAATGCCGGCGTACGCCGCTACCGCGCCGATGCGCGGGCGGCGGCGTGGCTCGCGCGCTGGTACACGCCGAGCGGCCGGCTCACGCGACCGCTCTTGGCCGTGCACGACATCGGCGATCCGCTCGTGCCCGCGGCCGGCGCATTCACCTATGCGTTGACCGTCCAGCGCGCCGGCCATGCCGACAATTTCGTCCAGCAATACGTCGACCGCGCAGGCCATTGCGTGTTCAAGCCGGAGGAAGTCGCGCGCGCGTTCGACCAGCTCGTCGACTGGATCGATGCGGGCAAGCGGCCGGCATCGGGAAAGTTGCCGTAGAGAAGATTTTGTCATTCCCGCCAGGAGCATGCGGGAATGACGAGCAAGAGAAAGCTCAAGCGTCGTTGAGCACCGCGCCGTTCGTCGCGATCACGTCCGCGTAGAGCTTGCCGCTGTTCTTGATCGTGCGCTGCTGCGTGGCGAAATCCACGTGCACGATGCCGAAGCGTTTGGCGAAGCCGAGCGACCATTCGAGGTTGTCGAGCAGCGACCAGGCCATGTAGCCGCGTACGTCGCAGCCTTGCGCGATCGCATCCGACACCGCGGCCAGATGTTTCCTGAAATAGCTCACGCGCAGCGGATCGTCGATGGCGCCGTTCTCGGCCTGTGGCGGATCGTAGAACGCGGCGCCGTTCTCGGTGATGTAGAGGGGCGGGTTGCCGTAGCTTTGCCTGATCCAGGTCAGTGTGTCGGTCAGTCCCTGCGCGAACACTTCCCAGCCGGTCTCGGTGTAGGTGGCGTCCTGTTTCACAGGCGCGGCCTGCAGCGGATAAGCGTTCGCGTCGAACCGGGTCACGTTGCGCGTGTAGTAGTTGACCCCGAGCCAGTCGATCGGCTGCCGGATCAGCGCCAGGTCTGAGGCCGGCCACGCCGGCCACGCCTCGCCGAAGATGTCCTTCAGCTCGTCGGGATAGGCGCCTAGGAAAACCGGGTCGAGGTACTGCCGGTTCATGTACGCATCGGCGCGCTTGACCGCGGCCAGATCCTCCGTGCGCCGCGAAGCCGGGTACTTCGGCTCGAGGTTGACGACGATGCCGATGCGGTGTTTGCCGACGGCACGATACGCCTGCACCGCCGCGCCGTGCGCACGCAGCAGGTTGTGCGCAGCGATCGGCGCCTCGAACTTGTTGCGGTGGCCCGGCGCGAGCGCGCCGTGCAGGTAGCCGCCGTCGCTGACGACCCAGGGCTCGTTCAAGGTCGCCCACTGCCGTACGCGGCCATCGAGCTTCGCGTACATCACGTTCGCGTACTCGGCGAACCAGGGCGCGATGTCGGGGTTGAGCCAGCCGCCGCGGTCGTCGAGCGCCGCGGGCAGGTCCCAGTGGAACAGGGTCGGCAGCGGGGCTATGTCGTTGCGCAGCAGTTCGTCGACGAGGCGGCTGTAGAAATCCAGTCCTTTCTCATTGACCCGTCCGCGCCCCTCGGGCAGCACGCGCGCCCAGGCGATGCTGAAGCGGTAGGCCTGCAGGCCGAGCCGCTTCATCAGTGCGACGTCTTCCTTCCAGCGCCGGTAATGGTCGCAGGCCACGTCGCCCGTGTCGCCGTTCGCCATCATGCCCGGCGTGCGTGTGAAGCGCTGCCAGATGCTCGGTCCGGCGCCGTCGGCGAGCGGCGAGCCTTCGATCTGGTACGCGCTCGTCGCCGCGCCCCAGAGAAAGTCCGCGGGAAACTGCACACGTTGCGATGTTCCGGACATTCCCTGCATCTGCGCGGCTGAAAACGGTTACAGCGAGGATAACGCACGCACTGCGCGATGTGTAGGAATCCGCCCCGCAGGTTCGGCCGGGCAACGGGAAGGCCGCGCCGGCGAGGGATGCCCCCCGGCAGCGAAGCAGTTGACAACGGACATTGTTACACGTAACGTTACTTGTAACTTGTCCAACCAACCCGCCAGCAAATCGCGTTCCGCCGAATCCCGGCGCCAGCAGGCCTTCCGCGAACGCATGAAGGCCAGGGGGCTCGTCGCGCGCCA